>JBEVJJ010000082.1:0-19101 GCA_040510255.1 Nitrospiraceae bacterium
AAGACACCCAACGAGATCGCGCTGAACATTCTCCTGGCTGCCATGACCATCATCTTTCTCCTGGCCACGGTCACGCTCCTGCCCTTTTCCCTCTATAGCGTGCAAGCGGCCGGGCAGGGAAGTCCAGTAACCGTCACCGTCCTCGTGGCCCTGCTCATCTGTCTCATCCCCACGACGATCGGCGGACTCTTGTCTGCCATCGGGGTTGCCGGCATGGATCGCATGGTCAGGGCCAACGTGATTGCCATGTCGGGCAAGGCGGTCGAGGCGGCCGGCGATGTCGATGTCTTATTGCTTGACAAGACCGGCACGATCACCTTGGGCAATCGCCAGGCGACGGCGTTCGTGCCCGCCGAAGGCATACACGAGGCGGCATTGGCCGATGCCGCTCAGTTGGCGTCTCTCTCGGATGAGACGCCGGAGGGACGAAGCATTGTGATTCTAGCGAAGGAGCGATATGGCCTGAGAGGGCGCGATATTCAGGCCTTAGGCGCGACCTTCATGCCGTTTAGCGCGCAAACGAAAATGAGCGGCGTCGATTTCGAAGGCAGACAGATCCGCAAGGGAGCCGCGGAGGCAATTGATCGGTACGTGGGCAACCTTGGCGGGTCGTTTCCCCCGGCTGTGAGAAATGCGGTGGAATCGATCTCCACGCAAGGCGGGACGCCTCTGGTCGTGGCCGAAGGGAAGGCGGTGCTCGGAGTGATTCATTTGAAAGATATTGTGAAGGGAGGCATCAAGGAGCGGTTTGCCGAACTACGTCGCATGGGCATCAAAACGATGATGATCACCGGGGATAATCCTCAAACCGCCGCCGCAATCGCCGCCGAGGCGGGGGTCGATGATTTTCTTGCCGAGGCCACTCCCGAAGCCAAACTCAAGCTGATCCGCGACCTGCAAACAGGAGGACGCTTGGTTGCGATGACTGGCGACGGCACCAATGATGCCCCCGCACTGGCTCAGGCCGATGTGGCCGTAGCGATGAACACCGGGACGCAAGCGGCGAAAGAAGCCGGCAATCTGGTCGATCTCGATTCCAACCCGACCAAGCTCATCGAGATCGTGGAAATCGGCAAGCAACTGCTGATGACCCGTGGGGCGCTCACCACCTTCAGTATCGCCAATGATGTGGCCAAGTATTTTGCGATCATTCCCGCCGCCTTTGCGAGTACTTACCCTGTCCTTGGCCACTTGAACGTGATGGGTCTCGCCACGCCCGAAAGCGCAGTGTTGTCGGCGGTGATTTTCAATGCCTTGATCATCATCGCCTTGATTCCGTTGGCGTTGAAAGGGATTCAGTATCGCTCGATCGGCGCGGGACTCTTACTTCGGCGGCATCTGCTCATTTACGGATTGGGCGGGATCGTCGTGCCGTTCATTGGCATCAAACTGATCGATATGATTTTGGTCGCGTTGCATTTAGTGTGAGACCAGGATGTAGAAAACGAACGGCCCGTTTGAACATCCTGGGCACAAAAATATCGAGGACAGTATGAAAGATCAAATAAGACCCGCATTGACGTTGCTGCTGATCCTGACGGTTCTCACCGGTTTGGTGTATCCCTTCGCTGTCACGGGTTTGGCCCACTTTCTGTTTCCTCACGAAGCCAATGGCAGCTTGATCGTGCGAGACGGCAAGATCATCGGCTCGGAGCTGATCGGACAGTACTTCGATGCGCCCAAGTATTTTTGGGGACGGCCTTCTGCGACCTCCCCGTTTCCCTACAATGCCGCCGCATCCTCCGGCTCGAATTTAGGCCCGACCAATCCGGCGTTGGCGGAGGCAGTCAAGGCCCGTATCGCCGCCCTCCGAGCCGTCGATCCTGGGAACGATACTCCTGTCCCGGTCGATCTCGTGACGGCGTCCGGAAGCGGGCTCGATCCCCACATCAGCCCCGCATCGGCGGCCTATCAAGTCAAGCGTGTGGCGCGGGCGCGTGGCTTAACAGAGGCCGTGGTGCAGCAGTTGGTTGCGCAACACACCCAAGGCCGGCAGTTTGGGTTCCTCGGGGAGCCGCGCGTTAACGTGCTGCTGTTGAATCTCGCACTCGATGAGATGAAGTGAACAATTGCATGTGAAGGTGACGGTTCTTTCGGCTGCGCTTTGGCGCCGATTCGTAGGATGTCGCAACTACTCTCCTGGTCATCACGTGATCCTCAGGGAAACGAGCCTCGGCCGTCGGTTGGCATGGCGACGCATCGTCCTGCAGGTGATCGGCATCGCGTTGGTGGTCGCCGGTATTTCGGTGAGTTGGCCGCCTGCGGATGATCCGTCGCTTCCACCAACCAGGCCATTTCTTGTTCTGGTCGGTATTCTCATATTCATAGCCGGTGTCGGCTTGGAACGACAGTCCCCTAATCGCCAGAGCGAACACTCCCAATCGGAAAAGTAAATCGGGCATAACGGCTCAGTAGAGTTTGTAGAGGCAGCGACGTGTGGCTCTTCCTAACAGCATTCCTGCTCACGCTCGTCATCATGGGATATGTGATCTCGATCCTCGTGGTTCGTCTTCTGCCCAAGAGGCCAGGAGAATCCTTGCTGCTAGTGGTGGACAACGACTTACGCAAATGTGGCTAACGCAGCCCGTCGGAGCTCGAACCGAGAAAGATCCGGGCTAGTCCGAACGGCTCCCGATCGGGACGTCGGGCGCCTGAGCCGGCATGCTTGACCCGCTCAGAGCGGAGCGACATGACATTGAACGGGTGGATCCAAATCGCGGCCTTCTTCCTCGTTCTCCTGGTACTGGTGAAGCCGCTGGGCTTGTACATGGCGCGTGTGTATCTGGGGCACCCACATCCGTTGCTCACTACGTTGGGTCCTCTCGAACGGGTTCTGTACCGACTGTGCGGCATTCATCCGGACTGCGAGATGGAGTGGACGACCTATGCCTTCGCCATCTTGTTGTTCAGCGGGATCGGGATGGCGTTTGTGTACAGCCTCCAGCGCCTTCAGGCTCTGCTTCCGCTGAATCCTCGACACCTCGGATCTGTGCCTCCTGCCCTCGCTTTCAACACCGCTGCCAGTTACGTCACGAACACGAACTGGCAGGCCTATTCCGGTGAAGCGACCATGAGCCATTTGATTCAGATGTTGGCGTTGACGTCACAAGATTTTCTCTCCTCGGCCATCGGAGTCGCCGTATTACTAGCCCTTGCTCGCTCACTGGCTCATGGAAGTGTCCAGACCATCGGAAATTTCTGGGTCGACCTCGTCCGCACGGTCCTCTACGTCCTGTTGCCTCTCGCGTTCGTGTCTTCTTTAGTCCTGGTCTCGCAGGGTGCGGTGCAGACCCTCGATGGATGGAAGAACGAGATTTTCTTGCAGTCGATGCCTGTGGCCCACGACGACGATCACGCACGCGGAGGTCCGGTGAGTGAAGGTGAGCAACCCGGCGAAGGCCAGACATCCACTCAAAAGGCCATCCCGGTTGGCCCTGTTGCCACCCAGGTCATTGCGCGTGATCTGGGTACATCCGGCGGCGGTTTTTTTAATGCCAATTCCGCGCATCCTTTCGAGAGCCCCACGCCCTTGAGCGACTTCCTGCTCCTTCTACTCCAAACTATGATTGCCGCTGCTCTCACCTATACCTATGGCAGGATCGTAGGAGACACTAGGCAGGGATGGATGCTCCTCGCTGTCATGCTCGTGGTGCTGGCCATGTTCGTCGGGATCGCCTATCGGGCTGAGTCGGTGGGCAATGCGGCCTTTGCGCCGCTCGGAGCGGACCTTTCCGCTATGGATCAGCAGCCGGGCGGGCACATGGAAGGCAAAGAGGTCCGGTTCGGCATAGCGCGCACGGCGTTAGTCGCGGCTGCGACTACAGCGACGTCCACCGGCGCGGCGAATGGAATGCATGACTCGCTCACGCCTATTGGGGGAATGGTTACCCTCGTGCTCATGCAGTTGGGAGAAGTGATCCTCGGCGGAGTCGGGTCCGGTTTGACCGGGATGCTCGTTCTCGTGATCCTGGCGGCGTTCATAGGCGGACTTATGATAGGTCGAACTCCGGAATATCTGGGGAAGAAACTGGAGCCCTTTGACATCAAGATGGTAGCCCTCGCTATTTTGACCATGCCAGTGGTTGTGCTGCTCTTCACCGCGCTCGCTCTGGCGACAGATGTCGGCAGGGAATCTATTTTCAACCAGGGGCCCCACGGTCTGAGCGAAGTTCTCTACGCCTACACTTCTATGGCGAATAATAACGGAAGTACGTTTGGCGGGCTCAACGCCAATACTCTCTTCTATAATGTGACCGGTGCGTTGGCCATGCTGGTGGGGCGGTTGTGGATTGTCATTCCGACTTTGGCGCTGGCCGGTTCACTGGCCCGCAAACGAATGGTGCATGTCGGCGAGGGCACGCTGCCCACACATACTCCGCTGTTCGCCTTCTGGCTCATGATCGTTACCTTCGCGTTGGGCGCCATGACGTTCCTTCCGGCGCTGGCTCTTGGTCCTATTGTCGAGCAATTGATGATGAGCGGACGCCCCTGATTATCCGGCTGTGTCACATCGTCATGCTGTGATCGGAACGACCGCTTTTTGACACCGTTTTTATACGGCATCCCGTAGAGTGGTTATTTCCACTGTGCTCTTTGCAAGGGGGCAGTCACATGCTCGGCAACATTATCCTCAATGTTTATCTTTTCTGCGTGATGGCCGGGCTGGGCTGGTTCGTGATCGTCACGATCATCAATTTGATATGAACAGGTGGGTGCGATCAGGCAGGGGTTTTGGCGTGTAGATCTGTCCATGCTGGTATGAGCGATTCCGTTCTGCCCGGGCGCCGTATTTCTACCGCTGAACCATGTACGCGACGTGCGCGACGAGCGATGGATGCTTGAAATCATCGGCAAGACGAACATTGATTTTCTCGGTGTACGACGGGTGACCTTCGCCTTATCCGGTACTCTGGTCCTGGTCGGACTTTTTGCCCTCATACAGATCGGCCGTGGCGCAGCGAATCTCAGCATCGATTTTTCAGGAGGCGCCTCGGTACAGGTGAAGTTCGACAAGCCGATCGAGATCGACCGTGCCCGACATGCGCTGAAACGAGCTGGTCTGCCAAATGCCGAGTTGCAGGAATTCATTGGAGGGGACCGCCTTCTTGTGAGGGTGAAGTCATCTACATCGGTCGAGGAGAAAGTCACGGAACGCATCATCCCCGCGCTTCGTGACGCCTTTCCTGACCATCAAATAATGGTAGACTCCACGACCGAGATCGGTCCGACGATCGGGGAACAATTGCGGAAGGACGCTCTGCTTGCCGTGGTCATTTCCCTGGCGGGAATCGTGCTGTATATCTCCGCCCGGTTCGAGTTCCGCTTCGGCATCGCAGCCGCTCTGGCGATGATGCACGATGTGCTGGTGGTACTCGGGTTTTTTTACCTTTTGAACAAAGAAATAACGCTCTTGGTCGTAACGGCGTTGCTGACACTCGCCGGATATTCACTCACCGATAAGGTCGTCGTGTTCGACCGCATCCGAGAGAATCTTCGCAGCAGGCGCCGTGAAGGGATGGAAGTCATCATCAATAACAGCATCAATCAGGTCATGAGCAGAACTATCGTGACGAGTCTGACCGTTGTATTGGTGCTGGTGCCTCTTGCATTGATCGGCGGGGAGGTACTTCACGATTTCTCTGTGGCGTTACTGTGGGGGGTCGTCATCGGGACCTATTCATCGGTCTTCATCGCCAGTCCGCTTCTCATGGTCTTGCCAGGCCGTAAGGCCTCGATGATGGCGGGGGCGCTCGCCCGCAAGGGTACCGGTTAGGCCGCTATTTTTTGATGTCTCGACTCTTGTCCAGTGGCGTCCGCATCTTGCGGTTGCGACATGCCGTTATCATGTGAGGTGCGGTGATGCCAGCGCTACGCGTGGAGATCGTGAGGGCAAAGCGACCTTCTGGAAGCCGGAGAGAACGAGTCATGCAGATGAGGCGGAGCAACCGCAACGTATTTAGCGCCAACTAAAGTTCCGCTGGGATGCTGCCCGTTTCTTATGGTCACGGCCAGGCAGTGTCCTGTCAGCAGCTGTGGGATGAGGAAATGTAAAGGGGTTACGCTCAGTTCGATGAATCATGAGATAGAGCCACATCGCGAGTTCAGTAACAGCCACCACTCCGACAACACTCAACAGGACCGTGAGCACGTCTATCGAGTTCATAACGCCCTCCTTGATATCGTATCCATCGACACTCTAACCGATGTGAAATAAGAATCAGCTCAAAAGGGAGGGAAGTCACATAAAGACGGCATAAAGAAAACCATGGGTCGGTCCCTTTGCGCCGTTGACCCTCTTTTCAATCTTCCCTAGAATCGTCCCGATTTGATCCGCCAGCGCTTCCCCTCATCCGGAGAGAGATGGATTTAACACGCCCGGACCCAGACGAATTATTGAACCGCGTTCGGGAGGAAGAAGCTCGTCAAGGGCGGGGCAAATTGAAGATTTTCTTCGGCGCCACGGCTGGGGTTGGGAAGACCTACGCTATGCTCGAGGCCGCCCATGAGCAGCGTCGTGATGGAATCGACGTCATGATCGGATGGGTGGAAACCCATGGCCGGGTTGAAACGGAGGCTCTCGTGGCGGGACTTCCCGCTCTGCCTTATCGGTCCGTCGATTATCGCGGAACAACGCTTCGCGATTTTGATCTGGACGCGGCGCTGGCCCGTCGTCCGCAGATCATCCTGATGGACGAATTGGCCCACACCAATGCGCCGGGCTCCAGGCACCCAAAGCGGTGGCAGGACGTCATGGAACTCCTGCAGGCCGGGATCCACGTGTACACGACTGTGAACGTGCAACATATCGAGGGTCTGAATGATGCTGTGACGCAGATTACCGGTGTACGGGTCAGCGAGACCATCCCTGATTCGGTTCTGGAACAGGCAGACGATGTGGAACTCGTCGACCTCCCGCCGGACGATCTTCTGCAGAGACTGAAAGAAGGCAAGGTGTACATGCCGGAGCAGGCGCAACATGCGCTCAAACATTTCTTTCGCAAGGGCAATCTCATTGCGTTACGGGAAATGGCTTTGCGCAGGACTGCCGAGCGGGTCGACCAGCAGATGGAAGTGTACCGCCGCGATCACTCAGTCGTTGCGACCTGGCCCGCCGCTGAAACCATTATGGTTTGTGTGAATCTGAAGCCGCGCGGGCCGATGCTGGTCCGGGCAGCAAGAAAGATGGCCGTGGGCCTTCATGCCAAATGGATCGCCGTGTATGTGCAGACCTCCAAGCACCTTCGACTGCCGGACGCCGAGCGGAGCGCCGGGATCGAGACCCTGCGTGTGGCGGAACGCATGGGGGCAGAGACGGTCACTCTGACAGGGGACGACGTGAGCCGGCAATTGCTCACCTACGCCCGTAGCCGGAATGTCACGAAGATCCTCGTCGGGAAGCCGCTTCGGTCGCGATGGAAGGAATGGATGTTCGGGTCCGTTGTCGATGATCTTGTCCGAGGCAGTGGTGATATGGATATTTATGTCATAACCGGAGAGGGTGGCCCTGGCCGGCCCATGATCAGACCGCTACTGCAGCGAACCAGCGCACGTGTCTATTACGGCTACGCGTCTGCCGTAGTGCTGATCTGTACCGGTCTGAACTGGCTCATGTCGCCGTATTTCGGCCAGGCCAATCTCATCATGGTATATCTGTTTGGCGTGACGGTCGTCGCGACCCGATGGGGACGTGGTCCATCCGTGCTGGCATCGGTGCTGAGTGTGGCCACGTTCGACTTCTTCTTTATTTCACCCTACTACTCCTTCGCAGTCTCGGACGTGCAGTATGTATTGACGTTTATCGTGATGCTCGTCGTGGCCCTGCTGATCAGCCGGTTAGCCACGCATGCGAGCCAGCAGGCTGAAGCCGCCAGGATCCGCGAGCAACGAACCGCCACCTTATATGCCATGAGTCGCGAGTTGGCAACACAGCGCGGGCTGAGTAAACTCGCATCGGTCGCTTCCCGGCATATTCACGATGTCTTCGATTGCCAGGTCGCTGTGTTCTTGCCGGATCGAAACGGACGCGTGCACCTTCATCGTGGTGATGCGCTCCAGTTCGACCTGGAACCTAAGGAAGCAGGTATTTCGCAATGGGTCTTCGACCACAAGGAACCGGCCGGACATGGCACGAACACGTTGCCCGGATCAAACTCGCTTTATCTGCCATTGCTGGGGTCGCGGGGCCCGGTTGGTGTCTTAGGAGTGAGGTCGTCCCGCGCCGACGTTCTTCTCGACCCCGGGCAATTGCATCTGCTGGAGACATTTACGAACCAGATGGCTCTGGCGCTCGAGCGCGCGCGGTTAGCGGAGGAAACGCAGGAAGCACACGTGGAGACAGAAACGGAACGCATGAGAAACGCGGTCCTCAGTTCCGTGTCCCATGACCTTCGCACGCCGCTTGCGTCAATCACCGGGGCGGCGAGTACCCTCATGAAGACCACTGAGCCGATGGGGTCGTCCGGTCAACGTGAGTTGATCAAGTCCATCAGCGATGAGGCCGGTCGTCTGGATCGTCTGCTGAGTAATCTACTCGATATGACCAAGCTGGAAGCCGGTGCGATGCACCTTCATAAAGACTGGTATGGACTCGATGAAGTCGTCGGAGCGGCGTTGGCGCGGGTCGAATCAAGGTTGGGGCAGCGCACGGTCAAGACGACGTTTCCCCCTGATCTTCCGCTCTTGCGTGTCGATGGTGTGCTGATCGAACAGGTGTTCGTCAACCTTCTTGAGAATGCCGCAAAATATACGCCGCCGCAAAGTCCTATCGAAGTCACCGCGAGCGTGAAGGGGGATGTGCTGGTGGCCGAAGTGTCTGATCGCGGGCCAGGCATTCCGCCCGGGGAAGAAACGAAGATCTTCGATAAGTTCTATCGTCTCCATCCCCAGCGTGAAGGCGGAGTGGGCTTAGGGTTGACCATCTGCCGCGGCATCATCGAATCGCACGGTGGACAAATCTGGGCGGAGAATCTCCCGGGAGGTGGCGCTGCGTTTCGATTTACCCTCGCGCTCGAAAAAGAACAGTCTGTGGTGCTTCCTGAGAGCGAAGCGCCGTCGTCCTCGTCCGCCTGAAGCGGTCAAAAGTACAATACGACTGAATGAATATGGGCCATGAGAGCACCATTCTGCTGATTGAGGATGAGCCAGAGATCCGGCGTTTCTTACGCACCACACTGCCCAATCAGGGCTACCGCCTGTTTGAAGCGGATACGGGTCAGGAGGGCCTTGCGCAAGCGCAGGCGAGAAACCCGGATCTGATTCTCCTCGACCTAGGTCTCCCTGATATTGACGGCCTCGACATCATCAAGAAGCTTCGTGAATGGGCGCGCATGCCGATTATCATTCTGTCGGCGCGGGGCCATGAGCAGATCAAAGTCACGGCATTGGATTCGGGCGCGGACGATTATGTCACCAAGCCCTTCGGTGTGGAGGAACTGCTCGCTCGACTCCGTACCGCGCTCCGCCATGCGGCCTCGCCACAAGCGGAATCAGACGGGGCGACCATTTTCTCGACCGGTGATTTCAAAATGGATCTCATTCGCCGTCACGTCTATGTGGGAGAAAAGGAAATCCATCTGACGCCGATCGAATACAAACTGCTCGCGGCGCTGGTGAAGCATGCCGGCATGGTAATGACCCACCGCCAGTTGCTTAAAGAGGTGTGGGGACCGTTGCACGTGAACGAATCCCAATATCTCCGTGTGTACATGCGGCAGCTTCGACACAAGGTCGAGGCGGATCCCGCTCGGCCTCGCTATCTGCTGACGGAACTGGGGGTTGGATACCGGCTTCGAACCGAATGAAACATAGAACCAGGCGGGGCGATGATCAGGGTATGATTTGCAGTCGGTCATCGCTTAGGCGGGAACTTCTGCTTCATCAGACGCAACAGGTCTGCGGTGTGGAGTCCGAAAGACTCCTCGGCGGCTTCCTTGGCGCGCGCGACCACATGTCTATCGTCGAGTGAGACGGCCGGCCCAACGGACTGCGCAGTACCCTCAGCAGATTGAGCGCCGTAGAGGTAGCCGGTGCGTACGTCCCACAGGGCTCCTTCAATCATGAACAACGCATCACTCTGAGTGCCGGGGGCGAGATAGGCGCCCAGTCCGGTGACGTACCATAGGGCGTGACCGTTATTGTACCGGTCGACGGCTGCGGCACCGTCGACGATCAGAACGACATCGGCATGATAGCGGGCGGCCGCGAGCCTGATGTCGCGCAACAGCGTTCCCTGCACGGTCGATTCGGCCAGCACGAAAACATCCTTCACGATCCGTTCATCGACAACCGGCTTCAACTTCTTGATGATGAGGTCTTTGTCGGAGGCGAGCCAATTCGGTTTGTGTATGGTCGCATGGAACGGGACCGCACGGGCCTTGAAATACACCGCCAGGCGAAAGGGCGACGGTAACTGCGGCTGCAGGTCCATCACCGATGCGATATCGCGGTCCGTGACCACATCGGGTTCCTGTTGGAAGGATTCTTTTAGCGCTTCCCGATCGAATCCATGGCGTTCGGCGCATGCCGAGAGAGCGATGGCCATGCAAACCAGGAGAGCCGATAGGATCATGGATCGTGAGACCGCGGAGATCGAATCATTCGGTCGATGTCATCGAGCTGTTTTCGACCTTCGAGAGATGTTCCACTGCGAGCATCAATGCATGGGTTCCAGAGCGGCCATGCCCTAATTCTTTCGCGGTCTCATAGAGTTGGCGGACCATCGTCAGACCGGGCAGTGTGAGGCCCATGCGCCGGGATTCCTCCAGCACGATGTCCATATCCTTCAGGAAATGCTCGACGAAGAAGCCGGGAGCAAAATCTCTTTTCAGAATCTTGGGCGCGAGATGATCGAGTGTCCAACACCCGGCCGCACCGACGCGAAGCGAGTCGAGTACGCGATCCATTTCGAGACCGGCTCGATGTCCATACAGCAGCGCTTCGCAGACTCCGATCATTGTACCGGCGATGACGATCTGATTGCACAGCTTCGCATGTTGGCCGGTGCCGGGTCCACCCTGATGCACGATTGTCTTGCCCAGACGTTCCATGATCGGCATGATCGCTTGCACGGCGGCGGTGTCGCCCCCCATCATGATCGAAAGAGCGGCATTCTTCGCGCCCACGTCACCGCCGGAAACGGGCGCATCGACAGCATAGACTCCCTGCTCTTTGGCGCGAATGGACACTTCCCGTGCGAGCGAGGGTTCCGTTGTGGTCATGTCGATGGTGATCATGCCCGGCCGGGCGCCTGCCAAGAGGCCGTGTTCGCCAAAATAGACCGAACGCACATCCCGAGGAAAGCCCACCATCGTGAAGACGACATCGGTTTGTTCCGCCACGGCCTGCGGTGAATCGGCCCAGGTGGCGCCTTTGGCAAGAATCGAAGCGGCTCTGGAGCGGCTTCGGGTGTACACGGTCACGCGGTACCTGGCGTGTTGAACATGCTGGCACATCGGGAGGCCCATCACACCCGTGCCGATCCAGCCGACCCGTGTATCGGCAGGAAAGACCAGGCGGGGGGCAGGGTGCTTGTTATCGCGCATCGTGTAGGTGCCGATCATTCCGGAAGCGGTGTGATGCGGTTCGCCATGGCTTGTACCACCCCTTCCTCCTCCGTTGTAATCTTGAGGCCCTGAAGACTCAAGGCATATCCGCCGTGACTGGGCGCGTGAATTGTGGCGTCGACGATGACACGCTGGCCATCCTCGACATCCGGGTCCTTGACGAGAGGAATCCCGCAGAAACCCGTCACCGCGACGGAAATCACGGCCGTATCGTCGTCCAACAAGAAAAGATAGCCGCCATAGCACCGGTTGCCGGACGAAATCTCATAGGGGTCGAGCGCCTGTACATTCCGTACGGTTCCCTGCAGCCTGGCTTGTCGAAGATGATATACGGTCGGAGCTGCAAGAATGTCTTGAACGGGGACCGGTTCCTCGGCATGGGCGGCGATCGGCAATAGCAAGAGTGAGAGGTGAAGGCCGGTCGCGATGCACATGATGTGGAATGGCGCGAACACGAACGTATTTTATCACGATACGTAGATTGTGGCTTCATTGATGAGCTTTCTCTCCTATGATCGGGCGGCTATAATCGCGGACTCGGAAGGGTGCCGAGTTCTGAGTGCTGAGTTGGCGTCGGAATCGAGAGCGTGAATTCTCGAATTCTGCTCGGGCCAGCTAGAGGAGAAGATATGGCAGAGGGCAATCGGCAATTGGAGATATACGTTCGCAACGTGCGCGCACGGTTTGAGGAGATGTTGGCTCAGGCGGTGGAGATCCCATCCATCAGCATGGATCCCGCGTATGCCACCGATATCAGGCGGATGGCGCAACTGGCCGCTGACTACCTTCGTGACGCTGGAGCGGAAGCGCACATCGTGGAGACAGCGGGCTATCCGATTGTGTCAGGCGGCTGGACAATAGATCCTGCCTATCCCACGGTGACCATCTATAACCATATGGATGTGCAGCCGGCACAGGAGCCGGAATGGCTCCAGGCGCCGTTCGCATTTCGGAGGAAGAACGGGTTCTATCACGGGCGTGGAGCCACCGACGACAAGGGGCCGGCGCTCACTACTCTCTTTGCCGCGCGATATGCCATGGAACGAGGACTGCCGATCAACATTCGTTTTCTTTGGGAACTGGAGGAAGAGAACGGGAGCCCCAGTTTTGCGGCCGCCCTCAAGGATCGCACAAGAATCCCTCGTCCGGACTCCGTCGTCGTGTCGGACACGATCTGGATTTCGAAACATCGGCCCGCTCTGCCGTATGGGCTTCGCGGACTGCTTGGGGCCAGGCTGACCCTGCGGACTGGAGAAAAGGATGCGCATTCCGGACTCACGGGAGGAGCGGCGCGTAATCCCCTGACGGAACTCGCCGAGCTGGCTCACCGGTGTGTTGATGCAGAAACAGGGCGTGTCAAGATACCGGGATTCTACGACGACGTGGTCAAACCGACGAAGGACGAGATGAAGAGCTTTCTCGCATCGGGATTTCACGTCGGGCGCTTCATGACGGCGTATGGATTCCAGTCTTTGCGAACGAAAGATCCCGCTGAGATCCTTCAGCGCATTTGGGCGTTACCGACGTTTGAAGTTCACGGTCTCACCGGAGGGTATCACGGTCCTGGTGTCAAAACGGTCGTGCCGGCTCACGGCGAACTCAAAGTGAGTATGCGTCTGGTGCCGAATCAGACCCCGGATAAGGCGTTTCAACTACTCAAGCGGTTTGTCGCCCACTGTAATCCACGTGTCAAGGTTGAGCGCGAAGGCAGGCTCGAGCCGTTCAAAGGCGCCTTTAGTGGACCTTATGTCGCAGCGGTGCGGAAGGCCGTGAAGGCTGGATTCGGGAAGGATCCGGCGCTGATTCGCGAAGGGGGGTCGATCGGGGCCGTGGTCAGCATGCAACGGGCCTGGAAAGTCCCAATTCTATTTCTGGGGCTGAGCCTGCCCGAGCATGGCTATCATGCGCCTAACGAATATTTCGATTGGGGCCAAGCCTCCGGGGGCATGAAGGCTTTCGTCCATTACTTTGAAGAGCTGGCGAAGATGGGGCGTCTAGGTTGACGAACGGCGCGGGTTCGCCTTCGCTGGGCGAGACCTTGATCGTTGGCATCATCCCGCCGGGGTCGCGAGCCTCAGTTGCGTCCCTTTCGCCACGGTAAATCGGTGCGTCGTGCGGCGGGTTGGACCCGCTACGCTTTAGGGAGTCATTACAGAGGTGGGATGCCTCTCACTGAAGCGAAGGCTGCTGAGGATTTCACCTACGAGTTGCGTCTCGTGTGGTTGGAACTTAATTTTAGATATGTGAATTTCAGTACATACGTTATCCCGACCGAGGAAGCCGAATGTGTGTTGTTGATTGATCGGAATGCCCTGGCGATCCGGTTGCAGCCGCTTGTTCAGCGACATCGGCCCCGGGGCAGATGGTTCGATGGTGATTTTCTTGGACGGTGATCTTTTCCCTCGACGAGCCCAGAAATCATCTCGACATGACTTTGAGGTGACTGGCTTGGACCGAGCTTCCATGAACATCGATACGTACATGCCGATGTCTGGCCTCTGACCCATCATACTCATGGTCTGTCCTTGCGGCTGAGTTATTTTCCGGTCGATTGTAAAGCCGGGGAGGTCTACCTCTACTGACCAACCCTGCCCCGGGAGTTGCATCTGATACGAACGTGTACCAGCGGTTTGGCTTGGGCTCTGTTGTGCTGACCCCGCGGACATCGCAGGACAGATAGTCAGGAACCCGATAAGTCCGATGTAGCGGGCGAGATCTCGACAGCATTTCATGGATATCCTCCTCTGACAATATGAGGAATGCTATCAAAGGACAGCGGGCTGTCAATTGAATGAGAGAACTACGTTGCGTGAGAGAATGGCGAGAGGTGGGAGAAGGTTCGCCGAATCGTGTTAGATCGAGACTCAACTACCTCTTCTTCTATTCTAGGTCTAGGTGAATGGATGCGCACTGGGTTGGGCACAACGGCGGGGGACATTTGGTGGCTGACGCGAAACGGCACCGTGAAGAGAAAGATGAGAACGGCATGGCTACCGAGCGTTATGCTCTTGAAACGTGCCCTCCTCACGCTTCCGATCTTTCTTTCGCTCCTCCAGCAAGCTTTCGGTCACAGAGGTAACATTCTTCAGCATGCCGGACATGTACGTCAAGATAGGTTTCCGTATTCGTTCAATAGAAGGACCGTTCCATCCGGGCCATAGACGATGGGAAAGCGTCGCTCCTCGCCTTGACTCCCTTCGGCCGCGGTCGCGGGGATCTCCCAGAATCCTAACGTGATGATATCCATAAAAAGATGGATCACGGCTCTGAGAATGCTCCGTTCATTCCCCCTCTGATAGACGTATATGGCAGTTTGGTTTCCCTCTTTCGTTGTCACGACTTCGGCGGGTGGCCCAAGAATAGTTTCGACCTCTTCTCGAGGCATGCCGACCTGTAACTGTTCGAATCGAGGTTCCGGCTTGCCGCTGAGAGCCATGACCACCGAGCAGCCGGGCAGGATCAATAGCGTCAATACGATGAGGTTCCGAACCATCGCGGACTGGTGAGAGAGGGGTCTATTGTTCAACATGGCATCGACTGGTGGTGAGATATACCGGACCATCGATCAGCCATCAAGATATTTTCGACAAGCGCCACCGACATACAGTGTGTCGGTCGTTTTCTAGAGACCAGCGAGAATTTGGTGAACCCTCTTCCAGCGCTCCGACATTGACACAACTCGTCCATGCAAGTAGCCTATCAGAATGATACTTCGCCTCAATCCGATGAGCAGATTCCCTTTTTCCGAGTCCTAGCGCCAACGAGATGGAAGTCTGATTGATCAACCCCCTTGCAGGAAACTTTCCCAGACAGCGGTAAGGGACGGACGACATGCGCGACCAGTCGGTAGAACCACATGTGTTTGTGATTCTGGGCGCCACCGGGGACCTCACGAGACGCAAGCTGCTGCCCGCGCTCTATCATTTGCGGGATCAGGGGGTGTTGGAGAAGAACAACACCTTGATCGTCGGAGCGGCGCTGCCGGAGATGGGGGAGGATGGTTTTCGCCTGTGGGCCTATGAAGGACTGCAGAAGGCGGGTTGGCGCCATGAAAAGGATCTGCAGGCGTGGTCCGAATCCTGTCTCTTCTATCGTACGCTCCGTGAGGGTACGCCGCCGGATTATGAGGCATTGGCCGAATACCTCCACAACCTGGAGAAATCTCACGGTACGCCGGGAAATCGCGTCTTCTATCTCGCACTGCCGCCGGCAGCCGTGCCTGTTGCGATCGAACGACTGGATCAGGCCGGTCTGCTCAAAGGTCCGGGATGGATCCGCGTCGTGGTAGAAAAACCATTCGGTCGTGACTATCAGTCAGCTCACACCCTCAATGGAATCCTTCATCGCTATCTCGGTGAGGCGCAAATTTATCGGATCGATCATTACCTGGGAAAGGAGACGGTACAGAATCTCCTCGCGTTCAGATTTGCCAACCCGATCTTTGAATCGCTTTGGAACCGCAACAGCGTGGAGAGCGTCCAGATTACAGTGGCGGAGGATCTGGGCGTGGAGCATCGCGGCGCCTATTATCAACAGGCCGGCGCATTTCGCGATATGGTGCAGAATCACTTGACGCAACTGATGACGGTCGTCGCGATGGAGGTTCCCGCCTCGTTTGAAGCCTGCGCAATTCAGGCCGAAAAGCTGAAGGTGTTGCATTCCGTTGCGCCGATCGTGCCGGGTGACGTGGTCTATGGCCAGTATACCGCCTGGCAGATTGCCGGACATTCCATCAAGGGCTACCGCGAAGAACCTGGAGTTCCGACCGACTCCTCGACCGATACATATGTGGCGTTGAAGGTGGATATCAACAACTGGCGCTGGAAGGGGGTGCCCTTTTATTTGCGAACGGGCAAACGCCTCCCACGAAAACTCACGCAGATTGCCGTGATGTTTCGTGAGGCGCCGACACAAGTGTTCCCTTCCCTCGAGCCGGGCAGTATCGGCCACAACAAGCTGTTGATCACGTTGCAGCCGAGTGAAGGATTCTCCTTGTGTTTTTCGGTCAAAAGTCCCGGCCGGCCATTCCTTCTGACCAACCATGCCTTGCAGTTCGATTATGAAACGGCCTTCGGTCAACTCCCGGAATCCTATGAAACGCTTCTTCGCGATGTGATGATCGGAGACCAGACGCTCTTTGTGAGCGCGGATTTTACTGAGACTGCATGGCGTCTTTATGACCCGCTCTTGACCAGCAACCATCCCCTTTCCTTTTACACAGCGGCGACATGGGGGCCCCGTGAGGCCGATGCCCTCATAGCACGACATGGCCATCAGTGGCAGTTGGGGTGGTGAGCGAGCGTGCTATTTGGGGGTTCGATTGTCGATGCGGAGGAACGCAGTGCAGGGCTATTGGGTAGAAACCGCCTGGGGAAGTGTTGCGACGGGCAGGCCGGGATCGGGCAATTCGAGCGACGTCCGCAGTTGAGAGGCGTGTTGACGAATTTTCGTGAGAATCGGCTGCTCGTGCGAAGGGACGCGGCCGACGCGCTGGAGAAAATTGTTCCACATTGCCAACGCCGCTGAACGAAAGCCGTGCTGTTCCAACTCCACTCCGATCTGGTAGGTGGCGAACGAGGATACGGGCGGGCACTGGGCAAGTTGTCCAAGTGACTCGGCCGATTCCGCCAGACGACCTTGTTGCTTGAGTGCCATTCCTAAACCGAGTGAGGCGCGGGCGAAACAGGCATCCTGTCTTACGGCTGCCCGGTACAATCCGATCGCAGCGTCGGCTTTCTGCATCCGACGCCAAAGGTCAGCGGCATCCGTCAGGAGCGCCGGATCATTCGGCGCCAGTACCAAGGCCTTTTCATACATCGCTCGGGCGCGATCCAATTGGTTTCGGGCGACCAGCGCGAGTGCCAGGTCACGCAAGACATCCGAACGTTCCGGCTCCAGGTGCAGAGCGGACTCATAATGGTGAACAGAGAGGCTCAAGAGATCCGCATCGTCATGCAGGATGGCTGCCATCGCGTGCAACAGATGGGCGGTTGCCGCAAAGGTGGCAGCTTGTGCGTTCTTTGTTTGTTTGACCTGAATCGGCGCAGGCGGAGCCTCTCCGAACGCGAGCTGGGATTTCTCCAGCCACACCCGTAGGAGGCTGGCAGGGACACAATAACTCAGTCCGGCCCGTAACATGACCGTTCCGATGACCTCACCCTGTGGATTCTTGGTTCGCTCCAGATAGGGAACGGAGTGGACCACCAAGCCGCCAATCTCGCCCGTCTCGGATAGCACCAGCGGTCCTCCGCTGCTGCCCGCGTTCATGAACCCCGTGATCTGCGCGAATGATATCGGTTGTCCTGTCGTGCGCGAGCGCCCCATGGTTTCTCCGGTCACGGTAACAGGAAAGACAGTGGGATGAATTGTCAGGCCCATACGGAGGACATCCGGCAACCGAGGATAACCGACGGCGATCGCCGGAGCTCCTTCTTCGGCCGGTTCCTTCACAATCGTGAGATAGGGCGTCGGATGTGCTGAGTTCACCCTCAAGGCGGCGAGATCCCAATCCGGTTCGATTGCGAGGATCTCGGGCGCGACATCGACATGCTGATTCTGGCTGTATACGAAGAGCCGCGTGGCATCCTTGATCACGTGGGCGTTCGTCAAGACAAGCCCGTCCTTTGAGATGAAGACGCCGCTTCCGAACGACAGTGCGTTGCTGTCATCGTCAATGCCGACGATGAGCACGGTGGCTGCTTTGGCCAGGCGGTAGAGTTCGACGGATGAATGGGCAGCACCGGAGTCAGGGACGAGCACGAACGCAAGGCAGGAGACGACCACGCCGGTCCCGATACGCCATCTATTCAAGATTCTTCCTAGGCGGGAGAGAAGCGGTAAAACTGTTGCTCCCATTGGGACCGGAAACATATCAAAACTCCAACATGATGTCGAGTGCTGGTCGTCGTTCCGGAATTCTCCGTGGAGATCGTTGCCGCAGCCCTTGGCTGTGGACGCTGGTGGATGATTGTCCGAGTGTGCCCCGTAAGGCGTTGCTTGTCCAGTTGTTCGAGAAGTTTTGCACCCTGTACGATCAGGTCGAATCACAGCACCACAATCGTGGAGCATGGACTGTCCGAGGAAGATGCAGGAGGCGCGAACTGTTGGAGTAGTTAGGGGAACTGCATGAATCGGGAAGGGCTACTTCAGGCCTGTGAGCGGCCGACACGCGAATGACAAGAAGGAGGGAGCGTTGGTCAAGAGAAAACCAAGCCGAAGGGCCTCCAGCCATGTGACGACCGGCTCGACAGGCTCTGAACCGCGCCGTCGCGGCGCTAGGCGGGGCTTGCTAGCAACTGCTTGTAGAGTTGGTAGTAGCGGGTGGCTTGCCGTGCGAGCGAATAGCGATGAACGGCGACGCGGCGGCAATTGGCGCTGAGAAGGGATCGCCGTTGGGGATTTTTCAATAGTTCATTGATGGCGTGTGCGAGCGCCTGTGCATCATGTGGTTTTGCCAGCAAGCCTGTCGTCCCATGCTGGACCATGTCCGGAATACCGCCGACCTCGAAGCCGACCACGGGAGTGGCGCAGGCCATCGATT
>JBEVJJ010000083.1:0-19600 GCA_040510255.1 Nitrospiraceae bacterium
ACGGGCTGCCGCGATCATCCAGCGGCAGGCCGCATCATCAGCATCATCGTTTGTCTTCACGCAGGCGGACGGTAGGCCGTATGCAGTGGATCAAGTGGGCGTGGCCGTGATCCGTACGGCACGACGAGCAGGATTGGAGGACGTGAGTCTGCATACCTTGCGACACACGTTCATCAGTCGACTCGTGCAAGCGGGTCGTCCGCTTCCGGAAGTGGCGGCCTTGGCGGGGCATCGCGATATCACAATGACGCTCCGCTATGCGCATCTCGCACCCGATCATTTGCGCGAAGGCATCGCCGCCCTCGAGTCGTATGCAACCCACGGTGGAAGTGAGCCACAACGAATCGTGTCACGCTGGTGTCACGCTGACAAAGTGAAAATCGCGTAAGTGCTGGTGGTCCCAACGGGATTTGAACCCGTGTCTGAGCCTTGAGAGGGCTCCGTCCTAGGCCAAGCTAGACGATGGGACCGGCCAATGGTCACTCAGCAGCGGGGAAAGTGCCGGCAGAAGTGTGGACTGTACCATAAGGGATTATTCGAAATAAAGCAGCGCGAGCGCCACCGACTCGCCCCGTTGCGACCAGGAGAGATGCCGTCCGATCGGCAGCCATCATCGTCATGCCACTCATCCCAGCGGTCCACCGACATACGTATTGTGGCTTGCTCTAGGCGACATTTTCGCCTAAAGTGCGTCAGACTATGCCGCAGAGGAGATTTTCCCAACCCTGGTCTTCGATGACCATTATCGCCCCCAGCCTGTTCATGATGTCCTGCTCTGTTGGGTCCCCTGTCGGAATGATGGCCCCGAAGGATTCCAGTGCGTGGGCGCAATGCGGCAAGGCCTCTAAAGTAAAACTGAAGGCCCCAGAATCAACGGTCACCGTCACCTATACAGAACCGACAACAGGAACTGACGGGAAACCGCTGACAAACCTGGCGAGAACGACCATCTATGTTGACGCGGGAACCGGTCCCATGATCGGCAAGATCGTGCCGGCCACCAAACCGACCGGGGGCGGCAACATGTCGGAACAGATCACCTTAACCGTCAAGGATGCGGAAAAGGAAGTGGCGCTGTGTGTCACGGCCACGGATACCGACGGCCGAGAAGGGCCCGCCTCACCATAACGGTTCCCGGGACCTCCCTGAACGTTGACGGAGCTCACAAGAGACATACCAGATCCCTATCCATCGGTCCTGACGCACTGTGGTGAGAGCGTACCGGACGCGCCTCGGCTTGGTCTTGTGTTGGCCTGCGCATGAATAGCCGGTCAGCGGCATGCTGATGGAACCGCAAGAGACAAACCCGTTGAATACCCCGTCTTCAGACTCAGACCTGGACAAACAAGGCTACGGCGTCGAATTGCGGCTCGGCTCCAATATTTTTCGCAATACCAACGGTGTCCTCAAAATTCAAGGGAAGGAACAATTGGTACTCGAAGCCAGTCCCGCACACGACCGGGTTCTCCTGACGATGGATTTCTATGATGGAAGCGGCCACCATATCGCGCATTTGCGAAGGAACAAGTGGGCGTTCAATGATGCGAACCGTTTCCTTATCAGCACCAGCGAATCGCCCCTCTCTCTTTTTCCCCACCTTCCGTGGTTGAAGGTCACGGATCAAGACGGCGGCGACACTCTGCTGGAAGCTGCGGTGGAGCCCGGTGGGACAATTCATGTGGCCACGGGCAAGTTCTATTCGCATCGCGGTCAACTCATCGAGATCACTTCCCACTTCTGTCGCGTCGGATCGAGCCAGACTCTCTTTGGCGATGTCTTCGAAGCCCGCGGCGGCTCCGCCTTGTTGGGATAGTGAATAATCTGACGGACTACACCTCGCGTGGGATTACCTAGCCAAACATAGGGACCAGTCCTATCAAGCCGTTGAATAGAGCCACTCCAGCCGGACCTGCCATCTGTGCCAAAAAGACACATATCTTTGACATCACCACCGCTGCCCGTAGAATACACACCATGAGTACGATCCATCGTCCGAGCGTCCAGGCTTTTCTGGTTTGCGACTGCGTGATCGAGGACAGTATGACGAAGAAGAAAAGCCTCGTCGGGCTTTTCACACACCTTCAAGCCGTCGCCTTTCCCTTCCAGCATCACCAATTGGGTGTATATTTTTGCCTAACCGACGCGGAAGGCCCGTACCAATTTGATATCGATCTCTGTTACTTGAACAACGACCAACTGGTTTGTCGTGCCACTCTGCCGAACATCGACATCAGCGATCGTCTGCAAATATCCGACTTCGGGATCAATCTTCCTTCACTCGTCTTTCCCGCCCCGGGACGCTACGAGTTTCGCCTGCGCATGGGCGGATCAGTCATCGCTCAAAAAGATTTTCATGTTATCCAGCAGCCGACGCAGCAAGCCGCCTGACTTGGTGTAAGCCTGCCAGTCCTGCCTCCTGCCAGCCATCCTGCGCCATTCATCCCTAATGGCCGCAAACAGTGCTGGACGATTCGCTCCCACCGCCTAGTCCCGATGATCTTGCGTGGAGACGCGAGAAGGAGACGTATTCACCACAGGGACGTGGACTACCTGAGCAGAGAGCGGCCGGCGTCGAGGCCGTGGATCAGCGTTGGGAGAAGAAGTCCTTCTGACTAATTCGGATTAGTAGGCGCCTACGAGGGTCAGACAGGTATCGACATATTCGGATTCGCCCTTGCGACAAGCTAGATTCCGCTGCTCTCGATCGCTGTAGAGGGTGACCACGATTTCCGCCAGCGTGCTGTAGCAGTCTGCTTTGAACTGGTCATCGAGATGTCGGCAAAACGCGAGACCCGGGTCCGGACTCGCATCGGTCAGCATGAAGTCTTTGACTGCCCCGATGAAGCACTGCCGCACCTGGTCACCTTTTCCCAGTCCGCATAATTCCGTGACCCGCTGCGGGTCTCGCAAGGTAAAGCCGCTGATGTCTCTTCCCAGGCTTCGAAAGCATGTTGTCTGATGGTCCCCGGTCACCCGTTCACATTGCGTGAACGCCTGGGCGAAATCGTAATTCAGAAACGTGAGAACCGCCGACGTTTGCATGAGGTAGCAGGACCGTAGATATTTTTCACTCAGCGCTGTACAGGGATACAACAGATCCTGGGCATTCATGAAACTCGTGGCCGGGGCCTGATCGTGATGATGGTGCGCATGTTGGGCTTGTCGAGCATTCTGGAATGTGACGATGTTCTCCATAAATACGCCGCCGTAGCACGACTCCCGATCCCATTCGCTGGTCAGGTAATCACAATGGGCCAGGCTCTTGAGTACGTCAAATCGAAATTGAATGGTGACGCCATGTCCGATGCCATGTAGGCAGTTGTATCGCTTGAATAAGAAATCCGCAGCCGTTCCTGTGGCCGGGCAAAGGGATACGATATGCTGAGCCTCCACCGACGGCAGGCTGGTCAGATATGCTTGAAGGACGCCATGGTAGCATCCGGACCAAAAGACATCACGACAATGTGCCATGGCTTCCCCGGCACTACCATAATGGACGAACGACCGCTGGCCGAGGTGGTGCACGAGAGGATGGGTCTCTCGCAGAGCATCGCTGTCCTCTCTGGCAAACATTTCCAGCAGTGATAACGCCTGTTCCGTTCCACCCGTCTTGAGCGCCTCTTCAAGTTGTTGTTGAAAGCAGCTCATCTTGGCTTCAACCACGGGAAGGCGGCAGCTCTCCAGCATAGCCGCATCGTCTGCCTGGACAGGTCCGCAAGCAATTCCCCAGAGGACGATCGTCGTCAGCCACAGATATCGCAATGTCACTCCTTTTCCCTCCTTACCTAGATGCTCCGCATGGAAACCAGTCTGACTTTTGCCCATTGTAGGGCACTGGCTTGTACCTGCCTAGTAAAAAACGGGCGCGCGCGGAATAGAGGGCAGGACTCTCAGGTCTGTGCCACTTCTCCCGCCGTGCCTGTGTATGATAGAAGACGTAGATCAGGCGTGATACTGCGCCGGAGCCAGGAGCATATGACCGACACGTCCTTTCCATCGGATTTTATACGAGACATCGTCGCGGCCGATCGTGCAAGCGGCAAACACGGCGGGCGGGTAGTCACTCGCTTCCCCCCTGAGCCCAATGGATACCTGCATATCGGACACGCCAAGTCCATCTGCCTCAATTTCGGCATCGCCAATGAAAATCCCGGCGGCATCTGCCATCTTCGGATGGACGATACCAATCCCACGACCGAAGACCCTGAGTACGTCGCCGCAATCCAAGCCGACGTTCGATGGCTGGGGTTCGATTGGAAGGAGCACATGTTTTATGCCTCCGATTATTTTGATCGACTGTACGACCATGCCCTGACACTGATCCGAAAAGGTCTCGCCTTCGTCGACAGTTTGAATGCGGATGAGATTCGACAGTATCGGGGGACCCTGACCGAAGCGGGCAAGGACAGTCCATACCGCAACCGCTCGATCGAGGAGAATCTCGCCCTGCTGGGACGGATGCGAGCCGGGGAATTCCCGGATGGCGCCCACGTGCTTCGCGCCAAGATCGATATGGCCTCCCCCAATATCAACCTGCGCGATCCGGTGCTCTATCGCATCCGTCATGCCGTTCACTACCGGTGCGGAACCCGATGGTATATTTTTCCGTCCTACGATTTTGCGCATCCTCTTTCAGATGCCATCGAGGGCGTGACCCATTCCATTTGTACGTTGGAGTTTCAAGACCATCGCCCGCTGTATGATTGGGTCGTGGCGCACGCCGACACGACGCATCGTCCCCAGCAGATCGAATTCGCTCGGTTGAACATGACCGATACCGTCATGAGCAAACGCAAATTGCTGGATTTGGTCGAACGCAAATTCGTGTCCGGCTGGGATGATCCTCGCTTGCCGACACTGAAGGGGCTCCGGCGCCGTGGCTACACGCCGGACGCCATCCGCGCGTTTTGCGAATCAATTGGCGTGGCCAAGCGCGATGCAGTCATCGAGGTGCAACTCCTTGAACATTTCGTGCGGGAGGACTTGAATAAACATTCGCCTCGCGTCATGGGCGTTCTGCGTCCTCTACGGCTTGTGATCGAGAATTATCCCGACGACCAGGTTGAACGGATAGATGCAGTCAACAATCCGGAAGATCCGTCCGCCGGCAGCAGACCCGTACCTTTTTCACGCGTCGTCTATATCGAGCAGGATGATTTCAGAGAGGATCCGCCCAAGCAGTTTTTTCGTCTCGCCCCTGGACGTGAAGTGCGGCTCCGGTATGCGTATATCATCAAATGTACGGCCGTCGTGAAGGATCCCGAGACCGGCGACATTATCGAATTGCGCTGCACCTACGATCCTGACACAAAAAGCGGCGGCTCGCAGGCTCATCGAAAGGTCAAATCGACTATCCACTGGGTATCGGGCATCCACGCGATCGACGCTGAAGTTCGACTCTATGACCGCCTTCTGCTCATCGACCCTTCCAAAGCCTCTCCGGATGAGGACTGGACGTTGTCTCTCAATCCCTCTTCGTTGGAACGGTTGACGGCCTGCAAGGTGGAACCCAGTTTGAAAGGCCCCCCTCCAGGCAGCCGTTATCAGTTCGAGCGACTGGGGTATTTTTGCGTCGACCCAGATTCCACCCCTGATCGACCGGTGTTCAATCGGACTGTCTCGTTACGGGACACCTGGGCAAGAATCGAGAAGACGCAACAAGGCCGCGCATAGCCCCTTTGGTCCATACGATTATCAGTCGCTGTTCCCTGCAGAAGTAGGACGCCTCCTGTCTTCTGCACGATTGCCCTGCGCATTCGGTTCGGGAACAATACCCCTTCATGAAGGGCGGAATTGAAAACGATCGGAGGACGCCATGGACCTGAATGGAAGATACGAACCGGATGCGGCACCGCACAATGAGTTTATGGAGCGGCTGGCGGTTCTGGAAGGTGCCGTCTCGAATGCACCCACACCGATTCGGCCGATGTTATCGACTATCCACCGTTCGGCAATCTCCCTCCACCAGATCCTTCAATCGATCGATATCACGCCCCTCCTCCCCTCACCACCGTTCGGCAAGCTCTCTTGCTTCGATTGTGGAACCACAGCGATGGAATCCTTCCATACGTCGAAACAAGCGGGGTACCATCTCTGCCCGGCATGCTTTCAGCATCGCGCCCGCACCGGACGCGCTCGCACAGCACATTAAGCAATACGACGTCCGTGCGCCCGCGTTAGCGCGCCGTACGGAATGAAAGACTCTTCATGAAAGCGGCTTGAGAAGGCTGGTTATCTTGAAATCCCGGTGAATGTATATCCCCAAAATTCGCAGTAGCACCTCGATCCTAGGGCGCCACTGGCCAAAGAGCAGGTCCCATAGTTTGTGTGACACCTGGTTGCTCCGCTGGCAATCGACGATGTCTCGGCGCCTCGGTTCCTGATGTCTCCCCACGCTTGTGTCGTCCCGCGAACTTGTTCCTCACCCGAGATACCTGGAAACGCTTCCACCGCTCCATCATCTCTGCAGACTCGTTCCACCTGATCCTTTGTATAGCCTTGCTGCTCGAGATTGGTTTGCCTTTCGACCGTACAGGTAACGGGTTTTTCGGAACCCAGAACAGTCCAGGAAGGAACAATCAGGCAAATCATCATTGTGGATACCATGATCGTTCTCATTGCGACCTCCCTTATTCATCAGGGGAGTTTTGATACTGAGTGCGGTGTTAAAACGAGATTGTCAGGCCTTTTGCGACACCTCCCTGTGGCGATGGTGAGATCTGCAATGAGAGGAAGGAGCAACACACGTACCAGGTTTCCCTGCAAGAGGCAGAGAAGTGATGGTGAGAGAAAGGACGATTGATTCCGCCGCTCTAGAATCCACGTAATCTTGCGTGCATGTAATTCAATGCATATCCTGAGGTATCAAAACAGATACTCCACGTATCCATTTGGATAATATTAAACAATGACGCGGGGAGGTTGGAATGCGTGCATGACGAACCGGCAGGACGATTGAAAAACTTTTAGCTGGTCTGTATTTCTTTCCCCGGCAGAGCGCCGCACGCTTGATCGAGCGGCAGGAAGCGCTTCTGGTAGTCCAACAGGAGGTTCTCAATTCTCTCGGATTGCTTCTTCAGCTCATCGTATTTGAGGCCCTTGACCTCCTGAAATACGACATTGATCCCGTCGATTTGGCCGGCAGATTCATGAAGAAACTTGTCCCGACAGTAATAATAATCCACGCCTCCAAAGACAAAGAGTTCAAACGCCTTCTCACAGAGTTTTTTGGCCTGCGCCTCATGTTTTTCTCCGAGACCCCGCAGTGACGTTACCAGACTAGGCGCAATTTTCAGCTCGATGCCTATGTAGGCCTGAATGAGGTCCCAACGAATGGACGCGCGTTTGAACGGACGAGCATAATCCGGACATGGCGCCAGCTCCACATTTTGTCCGGTGCGGGGATCCACGACAATGGTAGAGACTTCTTGACATGCAAAGAGAGAAGCGCAGACAAGAATGCATGCCATGGATCTGATGAAGAGCGCTGCAGGGGAACGGTCTTGCCCCCATGCATCTCCGTGTACAGAACGGAAGAAAGGGGAGATGGTGTCGAGAGGTTCAAGGTCGTGCATCGGCGTCCCGAAGAGTGACGAACATCCTCTATGCCTACATGCCATAGATCATCGCTGCGATCAGACATCTTTTACAATGGAAAAACGAGCGGTTAGACGTTCCCTGTGAAGGGAAGTTGCGCGGGATTGGATCACACTCTTCTACCAGGAGAGAGGATAGATGGAAGGGTCTCGACGGTGAGGAAGACGAAAGGAATCGCCTGGTAAAATGGCTGGGGGACCAGGATTCGAACCTGGGTAGCCAGCTCCAAAGGCTGGCGTCCTACCACTAGACGATCCCCCAAGCACTGACCATACGTGTGACCCGACGATGAATGTGATGAATGAAACGTGGCTGGGGGACAAGGATTCGAACCTTGGTAGTCAGATCCAGAATCTCCCGCTACCCGATAGCCACCGTTCGTGATAGGTTGCGATAGTGAATGATAATACCCTCTTCCGTCAAGAGCTTAGCTTTGATTTGCTTGCAATGGGTTGTGATGGTCATTGAGCAGCAATCGGGACCGAATCCGGGACCGAATCCGGGACCGAAACCGTGACTGTTAATCGGTAGATGTTTATGGGGGGTCAGGCTAGGTGTCTTTCGACTTCGACCCATTTTGATATAGGTTACTTCTTCGCTCGTCGAAAAGGCTCATGCTTCTTTGTGCCACAGTCGACCCTTTGCCGGGGTAGTTTCCTGCACTTCACTAGTTCTCATCCAAAAAGGTACAGGGGGGATTTTCTCATGGAATTAATGCGTCCCCTCGGCTACCCTGATGACAAAGTACAGTAGCCACTTTCTGCGATCGTCTATTAGCAACGAATCTCCTCAGAAGTGGAAGACGAGAGGTCGGTATGGCTGACGATCTCAATGAGACCAATCAACCCGCTTCCTATACCTCCTTCTATCGCCTGAAGAAGCGACCGTTTGACCTTATCCCTGATGCCGATTTTGTTTTCATGAGTCCAAGCCATACGGCAGCCCTGAGCAGCATTCAATATGGAGTTAGGTGCAGAAGGGGTTTGACCGTTGTTATTGGCGAAGCAGGACTCGGCAAGACAACCATTCTTCGTCAGTATCTTACCATGGTGGATGAGACGTTGCAGAAAACAATCCCCATCTATGATGCCAGCGTCTCCTTTGATCGACTCCTCGTCACGATTCTGGACGCGATGGGCGTCTCCGCCAGCGGCGAATCTGGGGAGTTGATACATCACTTGCGCGAGGTTTTGATGGCAGAGCATCGCCGTAACCGTCCCGTCGTGGTTCTCATTGATGAGGCCCATAATCTGTCGTCTGAAACATTGAGGAATCTCCTGATGCTCTGCAATTTGGAAACGGAGAACAGTCCATTGCTGCAGATCGTACTGATCGGCCGTCCAGAATTGGAAATCTCACTCAATCGCAAAGAAATGCGCCGGCTACGCCAGCGGATCGCCCTCCGTACTAAGATTCTACCTTTGACTCAACAATTGAGTTATGCCTATATCCAACATCGCTTGATCTGCGCGGGCAACACCGCCCTGGCGATTTTTTCCGGCAATGCGCTCCGTCTTATTGTGAAGTTTGCAGCAGGCAACCCCAGACAACTCAACATTGCTTGTGACAATGCACTGCAAATCGGATGTACCCATCGGCAATGGATAATTACCCGTACCCTTATAAAGCCAGTCATTTCAGATCTCGAGAAGCCACGGACTCCGACATTCTCAAGAAGCCGCAAGGTAGCTTCACTCATTGCAATTTTTGCCCCAGCATTGCCTTTGCTCGTCCACATAGGATCTGACTCACAGGTCCAGCGTGCAGAAAGAACTGACGGGGCTTCAGCACCATCAATTTCGTCCGCCCAAGAAAGACGTGGCGAAGAGGCCAACAACAGGACTGAATCTGTTTCACCTAACACACCAGTTATGGCCGCCGTGATGCCTGACTTCCAAGAAGAACAGCAAGAGACCAAGAGTGATGAGATCCCGATGGCAGCCCTCGATGCACCGCCTGACAAGGCGCAGCTCGCCGAAACGGCTCGACTATTGGCGGTCCTCTTGGATTCGGGAAGAGTCGTGGTAGGAAAGGCGCAACCGAAAATCAATAATCCAAGGCTGGAAGACAAGGGTTTTTCTGCACCGGTCTTTGAAAGTCAGTTGAGGAGAGAATTTCAAACCAGAGCCGGGTATGACTTGCGCGACCTTGCGACTGCCCCCATGCCTGAGCGTGCGAAACCCCTGCTTCTCAAATTAGCCCGCTTGATGCAAAAAGCTGTGCAGGACGTTCAAGCAGACATCAATAAGAAAGGAATAGGGTTCAAAGGGTTCATTCCCGCCACATTTGGGACAAAGGTCGCGGAGCAGTTTTCGCAAGACACCGGGTTAAAACTGCGGCAAATCGGCCCCCCCGGAATCGCTCCTCGAAATCCCGACAACAAACCTGATGAACAAGAGGAACAGGCACTTGTCGTGATACAAAAGAGCCATCCCAGAGCCGGCGACCACATCGTTCAACAACAGTTAGCGGACCATGGCGTCCGTGTGCTGCTGCCGTTGTTTTATACGAGGCAATGCCTGACATGTCATGGCAAGCCGAAGGGCGAGGTGGATATTTCAGGGTATGAAAAGGAAGGGTTTAAGGAAGGAGATCTCGGCGGCGCGATTTCCGTCAGCGTTCATGCCGATAATAACTAAACGCAAAGAAATGCCACAGACAGTTTCCGGCCTCTTCGCTCACGGCTCCGGTATCTGGCACAGGAGGAGCTGAACCGATTGCAACATTTCCTAGTAGAGCAGAATTGGAAGACTGTAGTCTTTGCGATCGAAACCTGTTTACGCCGAGAGGAACAGTTCAAGTTACGGTGGGACCAGGTGGATCTGGAAGCAGGTCAGTTGACAATTCCCCTCCCGAAAGGAGGGCAGACGCGTCACGTTCCATTGAGTGAAACGGCCAAAGCTATTCTGCGCTCGCTAGATTCATTTACCCATTCCCCTTGGGTCTTCCCGAACCAAAAGAATCCTCTGAAGCACAGCAGCGCTCAAGGCTTTGTGAACCGTATTTTTACGCCGGCACTCAGACTTTAGACGACCCTCAGGTATGCCCACTTGGCACCTGGCCACCTACGCGAAGCAATTAACCGCGGAAGTCTGTCGGAAACCGTGACCAAAACCGTGACCGAGTCAAATGGGCATGGAATGAGTCGAGAGGTTGGTTCTAGGGAAGCGCTTGTACCCGTTAAAGAAAAAAAGTGGCTGGGGGACAAGGATTCGAACCTTGGTAGTCAGATCCAGAATCTGACGTCCTACCACTAGACGATCCCCCAACCGTGCGATCACCCTATAATATGGCCCTCAAATCAGTCAAGCCCGACAAGGAACAGCGCATCTTGGCCGGGTGGAATGGAAACGACGGCCTGTGGGAATATCCTGCTAAGAGCTTTTTGCGCGTTCGATGCCCCGCTGCAATCGATGCAGAGTCCGTTCCCTGCCCAACACCTCCATAACCTCGAATAGTCCGGGGCTGGCAGTACGGCCGGTTAGGGCGACGCGGACCGGTTGGGCGAGCTGACCCATTTTTAGTCCTTCGTCTTCGGCCACCTTTTTAAAACCTTCTTCCCACACCGCCTTGGAGAAGACCGATAAGGATTCAAAGCGGTGAATCAGCCTGTCGAGCGCGGGAGCAATGGACGGGGTGAGAAATTTCTTGGTTGCCTCTTCATCCATAGAAGCTTCATCGCCAAAGTACGGTGTGATCCAATTGACCATGTCCAACAGAGTTTTCGTCCGTTCCCTCACCAAGACCACAACCTGTTCAAGCCATTCCTGAGTCACGAACCGAAGCGAGTCACCGAACCCCGCCTCTTCCAAGAATGGACGTAACTGCTCCACAATTCTGGCAGGAGGGCTATGCTGAAGATATTGCGCATTCATCCAGAGCAGCTTGTCGGGGTTGAATACAGCCGATGATTTTTGCACGTGGTCGAATGAAAATTTAGCGATCAACTCCTGGCGATCAAAGATTTCCTGATCCCCATGCGACCATCCCAATCGCACGAGGTAATTCATCATCGCTTCAGGCAGGTATCCCATCTCCTTGTACGCGATGACAGACGTCGCCCCATGCCGCTTGGACAGGCGTGCCTTATCCGACCCGAGAATCATGGGGAGATGGCCGAATCTTGGCAATGGGTATCCCAGTGCCTGAAAGATCGGGATCTGCCGGGGTGTGTTCGTGAGATGATCGTCACCTCGAATCACATGGGTGATTGCCATGAGGGCATCGTCCACCACGACCGAAAAGTTGTACGTCGGATACCCGTTCGACCGGAGAATGATCAGGTCATCCAACACATTGTTGTCGAACACGACCCGGTCCTTTATCAGATCGTCGATGATTGTCCGGCCTTCTTGAGGCGCTTTGAACCGGAGCGCAGCCTCACCAGGCGGATCGCTGATCCCGAGAGGGCGGCATCGTCCATCGTACCGTTGAGAGAAGCCCTTGGCTTCCGCCTCCTTGCGGCGGGCTTCAAGATCTTCGGGCTTGCACACACACCAGTAGGCTTTGCCCTGTTCGAACAGACTCATCGCATGCTGGCGGTACAGCGTGACCCGTTCGGTCTGTCGAAACGGCCCCTCATCCCAATCCAAACCGACCCACCGCAATCCATCGAGTATGGCGGTGATCGATGCATCCGTCGACCGGGTTTGATCCGTGTCCTCGATACGAAGGACAAATCGACCCTGCTGCTGCCGTGCGAAGAGCCAGTTGAAGAGCGCAGTCCTGACTCCGCCTATATGGAGAAACCCCGTCGGGCTGGGAGCAAACCGAACACGTACCTGAGTCATGGTCGCGATCTAGATTGTGGCGGGCGTCTGGTGATCTAGCTTTCCTCTCATGGGGGCGCTATGTATAACATGGTGTCCGACTGATGTACAGATAAGGGGTCTGCCCCTGTGCTGCTTGGGTGCGGGAACCTCCCATGGCTGAGATTGCACAACCGGCTGAAGTCATTCGTATCACCGATCTTTCAGCCCATGTGAGAGAACTGGTCCTCTCTCCCCTGGAACATAGAGTCTCCTATCAACCGGGCCAGTGGGTTTCTCTCAAACTTCCCGTGGGGCAGAAGCCTCCTCTCAATCGCGCCTATTCACTGGCAGAGCCCGAGACCCCTTCCGGCCACCTCAGTCTGGTGTTTGACAGAGTTCCGACCGGACTCGGGTCACCCTATCTTTTCTCGTTGAAGATTGGCGACCGCGTGCCGCTATCCGGCCCCTATGGAAAGTTCGTGCTTCCTCAACCGGACCATGCGCAACTCCTGCTCATCGGCCGCTATACAGGGATCGTTCCCATTCGATGCCTGGCACGATCAGTCATCCCTCTAGGGAATTCGATGCAGGTGACTGTCATCTCGGCCGCTCCTAGTGAAAGCGAGCGCCTGTATCACGATGAGTTTCTAAACCTGGCTTTGCGGCATTCCCAATTTCAGTATTGGTCCACGATCTATGGTCACGACGTAGCGCAAGACGCAGCCAATGACGTCCTTCGTGTCATTGACCTGCTGCAGCAATTCAAAGCGCAGGCGCGGCAGTGTATTCCGATGATTTGCGGCCTCAGAGACTTTGTACGCCCCCTGCGAGCCTATTTCATGGATCTGGGATTTGACCGGAAGGGGGTCAGGGTCGAGACGTATGATTGATATGGCGGACTTCCTGCTTTGATCATGAGTGGGGTCCGTGAGGCCTGCCGGTCACTCTCCCCATTCAACGAATCTACGAATTCGATTCAGTTCAATGCCCCTCTTTAGCCAGGTTCTTGTTGACGGCAGGAATCTCGATCACGACATCCGTTGTACCGTTCGGAACGCACTGGCATCCCAGCCTAGACTGCAAAGTCGTCACGGGGGCCTCATCGAGTTGGTCAAATTCATCATCCGTCCCTTCGTTGCAGGTTTCCAACCCCTTTTTGACGATGACGTGGCAGGTTGAACAAGCACAGACCCCACCACACACATGTTCGAGATCGACCCCATTACCCATTGCTATGTCGAGGATGCTGCCGGGAAGTCCCGTCGGTCCATATGGGATTCTATCCGGCTCCACCACCACCTTCGTCTCATGCTTGTTAGGCGCAATGAACGTGATGGTGTAGGATTTAGTCGGTAACTCAACCTCCGCCTTATCGATATAAGGATTGGTACCCCCCATTTCCTCTCCCTTTCTTCTGCACTGTGTTGACCCGACACGCCAGGGGCCTTGACAGTCACAAATCCCCTATGATAGTTTTAATCCGACCCAATTGATCGGAGATCATTATAGTCCCCGATCTAATCTATCGGCAATAGCGTTTATGCTGAAATTCTCAAAAAAAGCCGACTATGGCCTGATGGCCCTCCAACACATTGCATCGGTACAGTTCGGAGATGTCGCTCGCGCCCGGGTCGTCAACACAAAAGAAATCGCCGAGGAATACAATATTCCGGTTGAACTGCTGGCCAAGGTTCTTCAGACACTGTCGAAGACCGGACTGATCGAAAGTCACAATGGTCCCAAGGGCGGATATCTGCTGGGTAGGTCGCCCCGCGAGATCACCATCGCACAGGTCTTGGAGAGCTTGGAAGGGCCGCTCGGAATTATAGATTGCTCGCACGAAAGAGACGGGGACCAATGCATGCAGCTGGAGCATTGCACCATCCGAACGCCGCTGCTGAAAGTCCAAAGTAGTATTTATCAGCTTCTCAACAGTATGACCTTGCAGGACATGATGGGGGGCACGCCGCTCATCACCATTCAATCCGTCACGACAGAACAACAAGGAGTTGAGCGATGAAGTTTCCGATCTATCTCGACAATCATTCGACGACACCGATGGACCCTCGCGTGCTCGACACGATGTTGCCTTATTTTACGGAAAAGTTCGGCAATTCGGCGAGCCGAAATCATGCCTTTGGCTGGGAAGCGGAAGAGGGTGTGGAGAACGCGCGCAAACAAATCGCCCGACTGATCCATGCCGATCCCAAGGAAATCGTCTTCACGAGCGGCGCCACCGAATCCGATAACCTGGCCCTCAAGGGCATAGCCGAAATGTACCATGAGAAGGGCGACCACATTATCACATCGTCGACCGAACATCGTGCCGTGCTGGACACAGCCAAGACGCTGGAAGCAAAGCGCGGCGTGAAAGTGACCTATCTGCCCGTCGACAAGTTCGGAATGGTGGATCCCGAAGACGTGCGGAAGGCCATTACCGATAAAACCGTACTGATCTCGATCATGTTCGCCAACAACGAGATCGGCACGCTCAATCCGGTGAAAGAGATCGGCAAAGTCGCCAAGGAAAAGGGCGTATTGTTTCACTGTGATGCCACCCAAGGCGTGGGGAAAGTGCCTGTCAACGTCCAGGAGATGGGCATTGATCTCATGTCTTTCACCGCACACAAGATTTATGGTCCGAAAGGAGTTGGAGCGTTGTACGTGCGAAAGAAAAACCCGCGCGTACGCATCGCCGCCCAGATGGACGGCGGGGGCCATGAACGCGGCATGCGGTCGGGAACGTTGCCGGTGCCGCTGATCGTGGGGTTCGGCAGGGCCTGTGAACTCTGCGAGCAGGAAATGACGGCGGAAGGTGTGCGTCTGGCCGCCATGCGAGACCATCTTCATGCGAACATCACCAAGGCGTTGGAAGATGTCTACCTGAACGGCCATCCGACCGAGCGGTTGCCGAACAATCTGAACGTGTCGTTTGCTTACGTGGAAGGCGAGTCCCTGTTGATGGGGGTGAAAGAAATCGCCCTATCCTCGGGATCGGCCTGCACCTCGGCCACGCTTGAACCATCCTATGTATTGCGCGCGCTCGGAGTCGGAGCGGAGCTTGCACACTCATCGATCCGGTTCGGCTTGGGTCGTTTTACCGTGGTCGAAGAGGTGGATTATGCGGCCAAGCGGATCATCGAAACGGTGAATAAATTACGGGAGATGTCGCCGCTGTATGAAATGGCAAAAGAAGGCGTTGATCTGAAAAATGTTCAGTGGGCGGCTCACTGACGAACAGGATACTAGAGGAGGAAGAAAACCATGGCCTATAGCGACAAAGTAGTCGATCATTTCAATAATCCCCGCAACATGGGGAGTTTCAAGAAGGAAGAAGATGGGGTCGGTACCGGTATGGTCGGAGCCCCTGAGTGCGGCGACGTGATGAAATTGCAGATCAAAGTTCAGAACGACACGATTGTCGATGCAAAGTTTAAGACTTTCGGGTGCGGTTCTGCGATCGCCAGCTCGAGTCTGGCGACGGAATGGCTCAAGGGCAGGTCGGTGGAAGAAGCCTCCAAAATCAAGAACACCGATATCGTGCAGGAGCTCAATCTTCCGCCCGTTAAAATTCACTGCTCGGTCCTGGCGGAGGATGCCATCAAGGCAGCATTGGCTGACTATAAGAAAAAGGCCGACGAGAAGGTCGCAGAGTCAAAGTAACCGCTGCGTATGTGATCGGGAAGGAGAATCCGGTTATGGAAACAACTGACAACACTGTTCCTGCCGTGACCCTGAGCGAAACCGCGCTCAAGGAGGTCAAGCGCCTCATTGATGTACAGGGGCTCACGGAAGGGGGACTCCGGCTCGGCGTCAAGGGGGGCGGGTGCTCCGGGTTGAGCTACACGATCAACTTTGACGACAAGATCGGCCAATATGATTCAGTGTATGACTTTGAGGGAGTCAAGGTTATCGTCGACGCGAAGAGCGCCATCTACCTGCAAGGCACGCAATTGGACTTCCAGAAGGATTTGATGGGCGGCCAGTTCAAGTTCGTGAATCCGAATGCGGCGAAGACCTGTGGATGCGGAGAATCATTCTCGGCATAACCATTCTATTTCGATCCCCTGTTTCTGGCGGCTTACGAACGGGCATGGCAGCGACGCCATGCCCCTCTTGTTAGAGGAGCTGTATGGATCGCGTTCAGAAGCTATCCGGTACCCGCGTCGAACTCCAGATGGCAAGAAGCATGTGTTGGCACTGCCAGTCCGAGGTGGCCGGAGAGTATTTCTGTGACCGCTGCGTGAAGGTGCAACCCCTCTCCAAGGAACTGGACTATTTCACGTGTTTAGGTCTTCCGCGGCGGCTCAGGATCGATCCCGAGAATCTGGAGAAAAGATTTTACGAACTCAGCCGGACCTTTCATCCGGATTTTTTTCAAACCAAAACCGAGGGCGAGCAAACGATCAGTCTGGGAAATTCGGCGCTGCTGAATATCGCCTATCGTACGCTGAAGGACCCGATTCAACGAGCGGAATATCTGCTCCGCCTCGAAGCAGGTTCCGCCAAAGATATCCGCAACTCGCCTCCCGCGGACCTGTTCGAAGAGATACTCGCGCTGCAGGACAACCTGGAAGAGTTTCGAGCGGCTTCTTCGGCGTCCGGAAGCTCTCCCGAGACCCTTGAACCGCTACGAAACAAACTGGCGGCTGATCGTGACACGCTCGAGCAGCGTCAACACGACATGGAACGCCGCCTGTTTGAGCTCTTCGAGGCTTGGGATACGCTCCAAGACCAAGGTGAAGCGCCCAACGCCGACAGTCGTAAGAAAAGAGAACTTTTCCTCAAAGACATGCGGGAAATCCTATCGAATCGCACCTACGTCCGCAATATCCTCGATGATCTCGTCGTCACGATTGGGTAGCACGGAAGCTGACGGGACGCGACACCTGAACATATAAGCTTGGGAGCATGAGCATCTTATTATGGCACGCATAGTCGGCATCGATCTCGGCACAACCAATTCGTTGATCGCTTACATGGACGGCAAGACACCCAGGGTCATACCGGGGCGGACCGGCCGTACGATGGTCCCCTCCGTCGTCGCCGTGACGGACAACGGCCTGATCGTCGGAGATTCAGCGAAGGAACACCTCGTTCGGGATTCGGCACGCACGATTTACTCCATTAAACGCTTTATGGGGAAGGGACTGTCCGACGTGCAGGGAGAGCTCGCTTATTTCCCTTATAGGCTGCACGAGCAAGGCGGCGTCATCCGCGTGCAGATCGGCGAGAAGAGCTACTCCCCTCCGCAGATCTCCGCCATGATCCTGAAGGAACTGAAACAGCGGGCCGAGGCCTATTTGGGCGAGGCCATTCAGAAGGCCGTGATCACCGTGCCGGCCTACTTCAACGACAGCCAGCGGCAGGCCACCAAGGATGCTGGCATGATCGCAGGACTCGAGGTCTTGCGCATCATCAACGAGCCCACGGCTGCGTCTCTCGCGTACGGATTGCAACAGCGGACCCAAGGCACGATCGCCGTCTATGATTTGGGCGGTGGGACGTTCGACCTTTCCATTTTGAAATTGAAGGAGGGCATTTTCGAAGTGTTGTCGACCAACGGCGACACCCATCTGGGCGGGGATGATTTCGACCGGGAGATTGCGGATTATTTCTTGAAGGAGATTCAGGCTCACCACGGGATCGACCTGCATTCCTATCCCGACGTGATGCAAGGTCTCCGCCTTGAAGCGGAACAGGCTAAGATCCGGTTGTCTGATGAACTCAAAACGGTCGTCTCCCTTGAACTTCCCGAAGGAAAGGGCCAGTTCCGTCGAGAACTGACGCGTGACCACTTGGAATCAATGACCATGCCGCTGGTCGAGCGATCCCTCGGTCCCTGTCGCATCGCTCTTAAGGATGCGGGGCTGACGCCTGCCGATGTCGATGAGGTGGTGTTGGTCGGAGGCTCGACCCGCATGCCGCTGGTACGCCATCGCGTCCAAGCACTGTTCGGCAAGCCGCCCCATTGTGATCTCAATCCGGACGAAGTCGTGGCGTTGGGGGCAGCAGTGCAAGCCGATATTCTTGCCGGCGGAACAACGGACATGCTGTTGCTGGACGTCACGCCCTTGTCCCTGGGAATTGAAACCATGGGCGGTGTCATGAGTGCGCTCATTCGTCGCAATACAACGATCCCGACGAGCTCAAAGGAAATGTTCACCACCTACGTCGACGGACAAACCTCAGTCGACATTCATATCCTCCAGGGCGAACGGGAACTGGTGCAGGATAATCGAAGCCTGGCGAGATTCCAGCTGAAGGTCCCTCCGCTCCCCGCGGGCGTTCCCCGCATTGAAGTCACGTTCCTGATCGATGCGAACGGTATCCTGCAAGTCTCCGCAAAAGACGTGCGGACGGGAGAATCACAATCGCTCGCCGTGAAACCCTCGTACGGGCTCACCGATGAGGAAGTGGAGCGAATGATCGGAGAATCGTTCAAGTTTGCGGCGCAGGATTTCCGGTCCCGACAACTCATCGAAGCGCGAACCGAGGCCACGGCCATCATCAACGCGACGGAAAAGGCGCTGCATCAGGGCGGCCATCTGATTACTGCTGAAGAGTTGGCAGCCGTGCGTTCGGCGCTCAAGGCTCTCGACACCGCAAAGGACACGGAGGATCATAAGTTGATCCGGACCCGCATTCAGGGCGTGGAAAAGGCCACGCATCATTTCGCCGAGGTGTTGATGGATAGCTCGCTCAAGCAGGCCCTCGAGAACAGGAAATTATCCGAACTCACATGACCAATACCGCTGGACGTTTTGAGGGAGTGTGACATGAATCTCACATGGCAGGACGCCGAAGAGCTCGCGATACGCCTCGTAGAAGCGCATCCGGACGTCGATCCGCTGACCGTCCGCTTCACCGATATGCACGCCTGGATCGTCGCATTACCGGAATTCAAGGACGATCCCAAGAAATCTAATGAGAAGATCCTCGAATCGGTTCAGATGGCCTGGCACGAGGAATATCAGGACAGCCGCTCGTAAAAGCGCCGTTCGCCGCATGTATCTCGTCGCCGGGGGCGACGCGTCGCTCGTCGCTCGTATCTAAAGAAACCGTCGCTCGCGAATCGTATCTCGTATCTCGTGAAGACTCGTCAGCACTAACACAAATCACGTCAGAGACAAAGAGACTGCCGCCTCTCGGGACACGGCCCGCTCACATCTCGCGGGCGTGCACAGACGTGGCGTCACTTAGGCGTGACGCCGTGCACCTCGGCGGCGTCCACAAACTTAAGGCGACTTGGG
>JBEVJJ010000084.1:0-3566 GCA_040510255.1 Nitrospiraceae bacterium
CACCCTGTTGATGAAGCTGCGTCCTCGAATGCCGGACCGGTCGGATTTGCTCTTGATGCATCACCCACCTCCTTCTGTCTCACTATCCAGCTTTCCTGCTCACATTCTCTCCTAGCTCGCGGTGAATCTCCGACTGGACACATCCCTAGCCTAGAAGAGTTCACACCCCGGCTTGCGCCAAGCTTGACACGTTTTCGGGAGATTCGATCGTGGAGAGGGAGACGTTGGCGATCGAAGGGAACTGAACGAAAAAGGGAAGGACTAGTTGATGCGTGCGAATCGGGCGCCGTACACCTCGAGCGGGTCCTCGTATGCGATCAGCGCGGACTTGCTTTGGGCACGAATGCTGGTCTTGACCACAAGAGCGCCGTCGACATCCAGGGCAAGGCGTCGTGCCGTCTTCGTAATACGCCATTGTTGCTCGTCACTATACCCGCGAGTCTCACGCAATTGCCGGATGGTCATCTCGCCGTAAGAACAGGCCACTGTATCACCAGGCAACAGTTCGAATCGGCGCGCATAGCCATCACTTGTTGGATACCCGCTCAATTCAATCGTGTCGTCCTGAACAACTTTGACCTCGACCGGCTTGACAACATCCTCGGACGGGACATCCATACCCAACATCCGGTCCAGGGTGAGCTTCACAGTCACCTTCCGATAATAGTCTGGCATCCCCTCCAGAGGTTTTCCAAACAGGGCATAGGTTCCACTGAGATTAGGACAAGCCGGATCCAATAAAGTCGCGATCGGAGCATGCTCGGCCGGCAGGACCGGAACCTGGGGCTGACAAGCCGCCAAGACGAAGATGAGAGGGAGGAGGCGGTAGGTGAAATGTTGTCCCATGTGCTTGTCACTCCGACCGTGCAGGGAGTGTACCGGACGCCGATCCGGCCTGTCCAGCCCACGACAAACTCGTCAGCCCCACGCTTTCTTTCCTCGCTTGTTGAGTTTTTTCCAGTTCGACCGGAATGCGGCGCGCGCTTGAATGCGCTGCTGACGCTGTCGCTCCACCATGCGCCCGGCGGTAAAAGCCGCCCGACGCCCGGTTGATTCGGCGAAGAGCGCCCGAATTCGCTGCTCTCCGACCACGGCATCTTGATGCACGCCGAGCAGCTCCTGAAAGTCCTTGGCACGTCGAATAAACCTGGTCGCCGCCTTCCCGACGACGGTCTCAGCCAATTCTGCAGCATAGCGCGCACGCTTCGCCTTGATCCGGATGCCATGCAGGTCCGCATCGGTGGGCTCGGCTTGGAGTCCACGCACAGCCTTGCGCAGTTTCTTGAACGCCGTGGCCGCAAGATCGGGAAGCCTACAGTCCGTCACGACCATGTGGGGAGCATGTGACGCCTCGATCAATTGATTCACCAGTTCCAGGTATCGCCCGCTCTGCAACCCTGTCAGCAACTCCTGTTGCTTCCCTTCCCGCTCCTTGCGAAGTCGCCGCACAAACCGGATGAGAGGGGTGCGATCGCGGCGATCCAGCGTCTCGGCCTCACGTTCGAAAGAGGCCATCTGTACATCCAGATCGCGCGCGCCACCCAGCAATTGTCCAACCCATGCCAATTCGACACTCAATGGCTCTGACCATGCCGAGTGCAGCACGGGTCTTGCCGCTCTCAGGATAGCCCGCAGTCGTCTGACTGCCACCCGCATCTGATGTACATCGTCTGGCACTCCCCCGAGTCGTACCCCTGGATCGTGGGCCAGAAGTGTGTCCACTTGCCGAGTGACCATGAAACACAGATGATCAACAGTCGGAGCCTCGGGCGCCGGAGGCTCGGGCACCGGGGGCAAGGGGAGATCGAGGGCTCGAAAAAGCTTGGGCCGTCCGTCATGGTCCCAGGCGCCTGCTTTGCGGAGTTGTGCCTCCAGATCCTGGAACCCTGCGTCATCGCCCTGGACCAGTTCGATCTCGATTTCACGAAAACGACGAATGACATGCCGATCATGAAGCACGCGGACCACATCCAGCACGACATCTGCCAAGGTTCCCTCGCCGGCCTGTACCCGTACACCTTTTCGCCAAGTCCGGAGTTTGGCGACCTCTGTCAGCGACGCGGCTCGAACATGCGCCATCAACAGATCGGTGAGGACCTGCGGTGGACTGCCTGGTCCTGCCTTAACCTCGAGTTCCCGCCGGGCTTTGTCTGCGGGCAATTTCAGTTGCCAGACGCTCGCGCCCTGCTCCACCCGACGTCGGAGCGTCATCCCTCCGTAGGCTAAGCGGAAATCGGCCGTGTCGTAATAGGTGGAGGTCAACACACGGGTGGGCAACGGTTTGCCGCCCAAGTCGGGCAATCTGAATCGCTGTTCCACTGCGAGTTTGACTTCTCGCTCCAGGAACGCGCTCACGGACGGTGGCTTGGCCTCGTTCATAGAATGACGATTCTCCGATGGTCCCGCAGAGGTCACTCCGCGCGTCACTATTCTCCTCTATATTGGCGAGGCTTGCCAAGAGAAGGGCTGGTGGGTTGGTTCGAACCAATCCGGTCGGGATCGGCTCAACTTGAATATAGTTGAAAAGTATGATTCCATCACACGTCTTGTAGAGTCGCGGAGTGTTACGTGATCCGCAAAAATAGCCCAGACGGGAGGCACTGCCGATGCGATGGGAAGATCAACACGGGAGCGATAACATTGAGGACCGGCGAGGCATGGGCCCCGTGCGCGGGGTGGGGATCGGACTAGGCAGCATCGTGCTGGTTCTGGCCGTGAGTTACCTGACGGGAGCCAATCCCCTTCAACTTCTGAACCTGGTCAGCGGGGTCCAGAACGTGACGACACCAGCTTCCCCCGGACCGGAGGGACCGATAGGGGCTCCGAGCGATGAGCTGGGTCGGTTTGCGTCAGTCGTCCTTGCGGATACCGAAGAGACGTGGAAAGCGGTACTTCCCAAACTCGGGCAGCGATATGAAGAGCCACGGTTGGTGTTGTTTACCGGAGCGGTGCTTTCCGCCTGCGGGACCGCCTCGGCGGCAGTGGGTCCGTTCTATTGTCCCGGCGACCGGAAGGTCTATCTCGATCTCTCGTTTTTTGATGAGCTGTCGCATCGCCTGGGAGCGCCGGGGGATTTCGCACAAGCCTATGTCATCGCCCACGAGATTGGACATCATGTGCAAAACCTCCTGGGGGTGGCCGACAAGGTCACACACCTTCAACGCCAGGCTTCAACCGCCGACGCGAACGTCTTGTCTGTCCGCATGGAACTCCAGGCCGATTGTCTAGCCGGCGTGTGGGGCTATCATGCCCGACATAGCCGCAACCTAATCGAGCCCGGGGATTTTGAGGCGGGGCTTCGTGCCGCGGCTGCTATCGGCGATGATCGATTGCAAAAGGCGGGGCAGGGGTATGTGCAACGAGAGAGCTGGACACATGGGTCGTCGGAGCAACGGACGACATGGCTTCGCCGGGGACTCCAAAGCGGCGATCCCGCTGTGTGCAACACCTTTTCCGATAGCCGATCATAAGGAATAAAAGTTTCCCGCTGACACGCCGTACGCAGGGGACCTCAGAATCTTCGCCGAATCTTCATCCACCGCCCATCCCGAGACTACCCTCGTCTC
>JBEVJJ010000085.1:0-6646 GCA_040510255.1 Nitrospiraceae bacterium
GGCTCGATCACCGCGCACAGCGACTCCCAGGGCACGACCCGATTCATTTCGGCAAGAAATACCTCTCGGCGGGTCGTCTTGCGGAAGCGCTCAAATCCGAGGGCGGTGGCGAAGGTCGTCTGCGTCATGTGTGTGGTCTCCGGGTGGGGGATCGGTTGCGATCTCGTATCACACACACCCGGTGGTGAACAGAATTATTCAGAGGTTCCTTAGAGGGCAGGGGGGATGCGGGCCAAGACCAGTTTTCACTGCCAGGCATGCGGGCATCAGGCCCCCCGCTGGCTCGGACGGTGTCCCGATTGCGGCGCGTGGAACACCCTGAAAGAAGAACGGATACCCGTTGCGCCGAAGGGTCGGCCGGCCCTCTTCAAGACGAGCGCGTCGGACGCCACTCCGATTTGCGACATCGAAGTGGTCGGTGAATCCCGTCGTGTGACGGGGATCGGGGAGTTTGACCGTGTCTTGGGCGGCGGCGTTATCCCAGGCTCGCTCATTCTGATTGGTGGCGATCCTGGGATCGGAAAGACGACGCTGCTGTTACAAGCACTGCCACGCCTTGGGTTGCCGGACGAACGACTTCTCTATGTTTCCGGTGAAGAGTCTCCGCGACAGATCAAGATGCGCGGTGAGCGGCTGGGCGTGGCCCATCGAAATCTCCTGATTCTTGCGGAAACCTCTCTCGAGGAGATGCTCAAGGCCATTCAGGAAATCCAGCCTGCCGCGGTCGTGGTCGATTCGATTCAAACCGTCTACACCGAACAGCTGACGTCCGCTCCCGGAAGCATCAGTCAAGTGCAGGAAGTGGCCGGCCAGCTCATGTGGTTTGCAAAACGGAGCAATACGCCGGTGTTTATCATCGGCCATGTCACGAAAGAGGGCGCGATAGCCGGTCCGCGATTGCTCGAACATATCGTCGACACCGTATTGTACTTTGAAGGAGATAAAGGTCACAGTTTCCGCATTCTGCGCGCGGTCAAGAATCGATTCGGATCGACCAATGAAATCGGCGTGTTTGAAATGAAGGATACGGGCTTGGAAGAAGTGGGCAATCCGTCCGAATTGTTCCTCGCAGAACGGCCACAGCAGACCAATGGCTCCGTGGTCGTCTCGAGCCTGGAGGGAAGCCGCCCGATTCTTGTGGAACTTCAAGCGTTGGTCTCACCGACCTCGTACCCCATGTCCAAGCGTATGGCGAACGGCGTGGAATTGAACAGGGTTTCTCTGCTCATTGCCGTGATGGAGAAGCGGTTGGGACTGCATTTATCAGGGCAGGACGTCTATGTGAACGTTGTCGGCGGGATTCAGATCGACGAACCGGCGATTGATTTGGGTTTGGTCGCTGCTATCACCTCGAGTCTGCGGGAATCGCCGATCGATCACCACACGATGGTGGTCGGAGAAGTGGGCCTGGGGGGAGAGGTTCGAGCCATCAGTCAGGCGGATTTACGCATTCGCGAAGCGGCGAAGATGGGGTTTCGTCGCTGCCTCTTGCCGGAACGGAACTTGACGAAACTGGATTCGGTGGAGGGAATCGAGTTGATCGGCATTCGCGAAGTGGGCGAGGCGCTGGAGGCGGTGCTAGCGTGAAGCTTGATGTAAACAGGAAAACGACAAAAGGAAAAAGGTTGCAGAGGCTTCTTTGTGTCCTGTTCCTGTTGCCTTTTTCCTTGGCCGCCTGCGCATTGTTCAGCGCGGGCCCCCCGCCCCTGCGCCAGGCAACGGCCGATGAATTGACCGGGTTGCTGGCCGAGCGCGAAGCAGCCATTCACACCCTGAAGGGCCTATTCAGCGCGAAGATTACCGGGGGTATCCTGCCGATTGGTCAGCGGGTCGAAGGCACGGTTTTTTATCAGCGTCCCAATGCCCTCCGGCTCCGGGGGTTCAACGCACTGGGAGGCGAGCTGTTTGAGTTCGTGCAGTTGAATGACGCGTACAAGTTGCGATTGCCTTCGATGGGGCGCGAGATGAACGGGCGATCCTCCGAGCCGGAAAAGATGGGACAGCTGGCCCGGCACTTTCAATTGTCCGTGTGGGCGATGAGCGGAGTCCTGGGAACGGAAGCGATCGCTCAACATGAACGGGTGGTCTTGACGGAAGATGACGATCGCTATCGCCTCGATGTCTTCGTGGGGACCTTGAACCCTGGAGAGGTTGCGCCGATTCCGGTTCGTAGAATCTGGTTCGAGCGAAGAAATCTCCAAGTTGTTCGTGAGGAGCGTGTGTCCGCCCAGGGTGATGTGGACGCGACGCTGCAATTCGACGATTTCCGACCAATCGGACAAGTGGTGGGTCCATCCACACCGCTGAACGGCGAGTTGTCGGATCGGCAATTGCTGCGTCCGTTCAAAATCGTCATGAAGGACGGTCGAAGTCAGGGAAACGTACAGGTAACATTCTATGAGATTATTCCCAATATACCGATCAAACCAAGTGAATTGGGGCAGGTGTAGGAGTCAGGAGCGTGAAGATTCTTGCCGTAGATACCGCGACATCCTGCCAAAGTGTTGCCATTCTTGAAGGCCAATCGGTTTTGGCCCATGTGGAACGGGATGCGCAGGGCTCTCATGCCAAGTGGCTCGTGCTCTCGATCGAGGCGGCCCTAGGGACAGCCGGACTGCGACTTCATGAAATGAACGGATTGGCCGTTTCGATCGGGCCTGGATCATTCACCGGCTTGAGGGTGGGGTTGGCGACGTTGCTCGGTTTTCGAACCGTGCTGGGGATCCCTCTCATTGCGGTACCAACGCTCGAGGCGATGGCGTGGAATGTGCGCATGATCAAAGGAACGGTCTGTCCTATCTTGAAAAGTAGAAAAAACGAGATCTTTTGGGCCATGTATCAATGGATGCCTGACCATAGCCTGCATCGAGTCATCTCCGAGCAGGTCGGCGCACCTGAAGCTCTGGCCCGTTCGATTGATGCACCGCTGACTGCGTTCGGGGATGGCTGGGTAGCCAATGCACAAGAGATTCGGGATTGTTTGGGCTCACGCGCACATCTCATTGGCGAGGCTGTGTTTCCGACCGCGACTCGCCCGCTGGCCATTAGCGTAGGACTTGCTGCCGGCCTGCGGCATGCGGTCGGTCAGATCGAAGGGATGGGGGTCGCTCCCCTCTATGTGCAACGCTCTGAGGCTGCGATCAGGTATGAGGAGAGGGGAGGGACCTCCACTGGTGAGAGGCTCAAGCAGCGTGTGGCAAAAAGAACGCAGCGCAAGGAGAGCCGCAAGCCGGTCGCTCGAAAACGGCAGGGAGCTGCCTAGTATCCAAATATATATGGATGGCAACGGGCGGCCACAGTACATGACGCAGACAGGTTCCAGACAGTCCGAGCTGTTGATCGCCCCGGCAAGCGTTGCTGATCTAGAACAGATTTTGCAGCTCGAAGAGGCTTGCTTCTCTGCCCCCTGGACGCGCAAGATGTTGGAGGCGGAGTTATCAGGAAATCAGTTTGCCCATTTCTTGATCGCAAAGGGAAGCGGTCTGCAGGACGAGACAGACGATATCGCGGGATATGTGTGTTTCTGGGTAGTGTTTGAAGAATTGCGGATCATGAATTTGGCGATCAAGGCATCCGCACGGCGGCGAGGCATTGCACGCCAGCTGGTTACGAGAACATTGGAAATCGGTCTTGAAAGAGGCGCCAGCCGCGCCCTTCTAGAGGTTCGAGCCTCCAACGATCCGGCCCTTCTGCTGTACGAACGCATGGGGTTTTGCCGGGTTGCTATCCGAAACCGCTACTATTCCCAGCCCCTCGAAGATGCCATCCTCATGGAGATGGAACCCCTCTTTGTTCCGACCCCGTCCGATAGCCAGCATCCTGTCTGTAGGCCCAAGGAAATACAGAACGGTCCCTCACCATCAACCGGGAGGTGCGACATGCTGACGGAACACGTGATTGCAGAGCGGTTACGCCAATCCAGTATTGAATTCCGAGAGCTTGAAGAGTCCCACCATCGCCTCGATATTGAGTTGGCTGAACTTCAAAAACGACACGTCCTCACGCCGTCAGAAGAAGTCGTGAAGAAACAACTGCAGAAGGAAAAATTGGCCAAGAAGGACAAGATGGCCGAATTGATCCGTTCGTATCCGCAACATGAGGATCATTCGACCGTCCATTGAACGAGATGATCGACTCGAAAGCGATGGCCGCGTCCAGAGCATGGACGATCGTATGCATGATGCAGAGGAGATAGCCGAGCACAATGGCGATGTTGGCTCCCCTCGCGGCACACATTCAGACGCTGAAACGCCGATTAATCATCATGGCGGTGACGCTGTGCGTGACCTTCGCCTGTGCCTTTACGTATTCGGCCGAAATGGTGGCGTGGCTCAACCGGCCGTTCCCGAATCAACTCGTGTTCTATGGGCCCACGGAAGCATTGTTCGCGTCGATCAAAGTTTCGTTTCTTGCCGGAGTGGTCCTCAGTCTGCCGATGATTTTCTATCACTTCTGGAAGTTTTTGGAACCAGCGCTGCTGCCCAAGGAGCAGCGCTGGGCCATTCCTCTGTTTCTGCTGGCCGGCCTTCTGTTCTCCTTGGGGTTGGTCTTTTGTAATCTCATCATTCTTCCGCTCGTCATTGATTTCTTCGTCAGCTTCGGAATGGACCGGGATATCACCCCCGCGCTGGGAGTCGGCACGTACATCGACTTCAATGTGAAGTTCTTGCTCATCTTTGGATGTGCCTTCGAATTGCCGCTGGTGCTGACATTGCTGGCCCGTGTCGGGGTCGTCTCCGCGGGCATGCTCTCACGGTATCGCAAACATGCGGTCCTGGCGGCGCTTGTGGTGTCGGCCATCGTGACGCCAGACGCAACATTATTTACCATGCTGTTGATGGCGGTGCCGTTGATGGTGTTGTATGAGATCGGTATTTTGGGCGCCCGGTGGTTTGGTCGCGCGGGCGCCGAGCCGGACATGAATCTGCCTCTCGATCCTGACCTTCCTATCACCACCGCCGGTCACAGGGTGCGCTGATGAACATGACGCAACGATACATGATGGGTTTGTGGCTGGCCTTCGGGCTCATGAGCGCTGGAATCGTCGTCATGAGCGGGCCGCAGGCGCGAGCAGAAAGAGAAATATTTTCTTCCGAGCAGGGCGGAATCCCTGTGCCTCCTCGTGGACATGGTGATCAAGGGCAATCCTCCATGTCGTCCGATGGGGCGGCCAGCATTCAGGCGCTGACGACCGTGGGGAAGCAAGTCGTCTATGCCGGATCCTTCGGCATGGGCATATTCCGCAGTGACGATCGTGGTGGTGTATGGTCATCGGCGAATGAGGGACTGACGGATCCGTTCGTCCTCTCACTGGCAACGGCGAGCGACGGAACGGTGTATGCGGGAACGTTCCGCGGTGGCGTCTTCCTCTCCCGCGATGCCGGTAAGACCTGGAAAGCGCTCAACGACGGATTGAAACAGCTGCAAATCAAGACGTTACTGGTGTCTTCGAGCGGAATATATGCGGGAACCGGCGACGGTGTGTATGTCCTGAACCCCGACCATACAAAATGGTCCGTCCTGACCGGAGGGTTGGACGAGATCCTGGTGCATGCCATCGCTCGAGCGTCGGACGGAACCCTGTACGCGGGGACCTCGGGCAAGGGGGTGCTCCAATTCAAACAGCGAAGTTCCGGCTGGCTCCGCCTGCGACAAGGACTGCGGGATCATGAGGGCCTGGTCGAAAATTTTATCCGAGTGTTGACCATCGGCAAGGAACAGGACATCTACGCCGGAACCTTTGACGGCGGAGTCTTCCGAAGCGGGGACGGCGGACAGACCTGGTCGCCGATCAGCCGGGCGTTACCCAACGATTCCATCCGGGGATTGATCAGCAACGATCGGGGCGTGTATGTCGCGACGGGGCGCGGCATTTTCAAGACGGTCGATAAAGGACGTCAATGGACGCCTCTAAACACGGGACTCAGCAATCTTTCCATACAGGTGCTTCTGGATGCCGGTGACGGATCATTCTATGCCGGAACCAGCGCCGGCGCGTTTCGTACCGACAACGATGGGCAGAACTGGACGGCGATCAGCGAGGGATTGCAAGGGGCCACGGTCGCGCCATTTCGATTTTGAAGACAAAGGAGAATCAGGGGTATGAGTGAGACGAGCCAGAATCCACAAGCCATGCTTACCGTCACGTCGAAGGGGGAGAAATGGGGCGAGATCGTTCTGCGATTCTTTCCGGACGTGGCGCCGAACCATGTGAAGAACTTTACCACGCTTGCGGGAGACGGTTTCTACAACGGCACGACCTTTCATCGCGTCATTCCCGGCTTCATGATTCAAGGGGGTGACCCGAATAGCAAGAATGCAGACCGGTCCATGCACGGGATGGGAGGGCCGGGGTCGCGGGTCAAGGCGGAGTTTAACAGCAAGCCGCACAAGCGCGGGACAGTCTCGATGGCTCGCTCCAATGATCCAGACAGCGCCGGTTCACAATTTTTTATCTGTGTGGCCGATTCGAATTTCCTGGACTGGCAGTACACAGTGTTTGGCGAGGTGGTCAGCGGCATGGAGGTGGTCGACAAGGTCGTGAATTCGAAACGGGACGGCCGCGACAATCCTCTCGAACGAGTGGAGATGACGGTGACTGTCATCAAAGGATAAGGAGTCAGGGGGAGGACCGAAGACCTCCTAA
>JBEVJJ010000086.1:0-4441 GCA_040510255.1 Nitrospiraceae bacterium
TGCCCGGCTTTGCGGACTTCTTGGAGTAGGGAGTTGGCTTTCGTCTCTGTCACCGCGAGTTCTGCCTGGTTGCTTTGCTGAAACTCTGAAACGAGCGCGCGATGGTTTTTTTCCGCTTCAGCCAGGGCTGCTCGATCCTGTCGAAGCTTACCCTTCTGCCCAGCCAGTTCTTGTGCCTTATCGATGCGCTGCTGTTCGAACTGGAGATAATCCATTTTCGAAACATACTGTTGATCGAACAGCTTCTTGTAGGCCGCGGCCCGTTCCGCTTCCATCGGCACAGTCTCTTCCAGTCGGCGGATGTTTTCTCTGGTCGAGTCGATAGCCGCGTTGCGTTGCTCAATCAGTTGGAAGGATGCTTCCAGTCTTGCCTCATATTCAGCGAGTTGATCACGCAGGAATTGTTGCTGAAGCGCCCCATAGGCCTGATCAGCCTCCGGCGGCGGCAGAAAGGTTGCCTGCCCGGCAATGAGGGCCCTTAGACGAGCCACATCTACGAGTGCAGCACGATACTCGTTGGTGGAACGATCCCGGTCTGCCCGATTCTGCGTGGCGTCCAGTTCAATGAGGATTTGGCCCTTTTTAACGACTTGTCCATCCTGCACGTAAATCGCGGCAACGACACCAGTTTCGAAAGGTTGGATCGTCTTGGAGTGACCGCTCGGGATGATCTTTCCAGGCGCAATCGCCACGATATCGATCCATCCCAGACCCGACCACCCAACGACCGTAAGAAAGAGCACGACAATCGTCCAGAGGATGCTCCGTCCAATCGGTGATGGTGGTGCATCCTGAATCTCCAGGACAGCAGGAAGAAACTCCACCGCCTTGCCCCTGGGCGTTGGCACTGCGTGAACTGTTTCAATCTGCCACGCAGTTCGCCAGACCGAGAAGTGCCGCAGAAACAATTTCACAATTCCCATCAGGCTGCGACGGATCGCCCCTCTTGATGCGTGTACAACCGTGTGTAGGTACCATTTCGCTTGAGTAGTTCGTCGTGCGGACCCTCTTCGATGATTACCCCTTTGTCCATGACGTAGATGCAATGCGCTGGCCGCACGGTACTGAACCGATGGGCGATGATGATGACTGTCCGATCCTTGGCAATGTGGTTCATGTTCCGCTGAATGATGGCTTCCGACTCATAGTCGAGGGCACTTGTCGCCTCGTCAAAGATGAGAATACGAGGATTCGAGATCAACGCCCGTGCAATCGCAATTCGCTGTCGTTGACCACCCGAGAGAGAACTGCCATGTTCTCCCACGAGTGTGTCGTACCCTTCAGGCAGGTCTAGAATGAAATCATGCGCGCCTGCAAGCTTCGCAGCATGCATGACGTACTCCATCGAAAGACCTGGATCGGTCAGCGCGATGTTGTCACGCACGGAACGGTTGAAGAGAAAATTCTCTTGAAGGACTACACCCACTTGTCGCCGCAACCAGGCTGAGTCGACTTGCGCCAGATCAACTCCATCGACGAGCACCCGCCCCTGTTCCGGTACATACAATCGTTGCAAAAGCTTCGCGATCGTGCTCTTACCTGATCCAGAACGGCCCACTATGCCAATCACTTTTCCGGGTTGGATAGTTAGTGAGATCTGGCGCACGGCAATCGGTCCGTCCGGACGATAGCGAAACGTTACATCCTCAAATGCGATCAACCCAGCAATCTTGGGCAAGGTCGTGCGATTGGGATTGTAGGAGGGCTCGGGCCGAGTATTCAGCACGTCTCCAAGCCGTTGAATTGAAACTCCCACCTGCTGGAATTCCTGCCAGAGGTTCACTAGACGAAGCAATGGACCCGTGACTTGACCAGACAACATGTTGAAAGCAATCAACTGGCCGATGCTCAGCTGACCTCCAATAACCAGATAGGCACCTGTCCACAATATCGCTATAGTCGTGATCTTTTGAATAAGCGCAGCCACCTGACCAGCTACCACCATCAGGCTAGTGGCTCTAAAGCTTGCCCTCACATATCCTGCAAGTTGCTCATCCCATCGACGCTGTAATGGCGGCTCAACTGCCATGGCTTTCACAGTTTGAATCCCACTAACAGCTTCGACCAGGAAGGATTGATTCTCCGCCCCACGGTTAAACTTCTCGTTGAGCCTGGTACGGATGATCGGTGTAATGACGATAGAGAGGAGTGCATAGAGAGGCATGGAGCCCATCACGATCAGTGTGAGGGAAGTACTGTAGAACCACATCACTACCAGGAACACGACGGTGAAGACGACATCCAACAGGACCGTGATTGAACTACTCGTGATAAATTGGCGAATATGTTCGAGTTCGCGGACGCGGGCGATGGTGTCGCCGACACGACGGGCTTCGAAATAGCTTAGCGGAAGCGACAGGGCGTGTCGAAAGAGTTGTGCGCCTAGACTCACGTCGATGCGATTCGTGGTATGCGCGAATAAATGGATGCGAAGACCTCCGAGCAAAGCATCGAACAGTGCCAGGATCACCATACCGATTGCGAGCACATGAAGAGTGGTGAAGCCTTTGTGCACAAGGACCTTGTCGATAATGACCTGCGTGAACAACGGCGTCAGCAGGGCAAACAATTGCAGCACAAATGAGGCGAGTAGCACCTCCCCTAGCAATCGTCTGTACTTCACAATGGCGGGAACAAACCAAGTGAGGTCAAAACACATATCCTGCTGGCGAAGCCCGGCCCGTTTAGTGATCAATACCAACTCTGCCGACCAGGTGGCCTCGAATTCAGTCCTCGCGATAATAACCGGCCGGTCCCCCAACGGGTCCTGAACTAGAACCTTGTCTGTCTCAACCTTGGCAATAACCACATGGCGTCCGTCGGACATCTTTGCGATGGCGGGCAGAGGTGTACACCCCAGCTCATTCCAATTACTTCGTGTTCGAGCTGCTCTGAATCCTAGATAGATGGCCGCCCGCAATAGATCGGCTTCTGACAACGCATGACCTGTTTCGCCAAACTGGTGTTGGAGCTGCGTTCCGTCTACTGGAACACCGTAGAAACGCGCCACAACCAAGAGACAGAGTAACCCTGAATCTGATTTCACCGGTAATGACAAGTGAGCTTCCTTGAACGTGTGAGAATCGGCAAAACCAACTAGGATTTAGCGGAACGCTTCCGGCTCAGGCCGACAAGAATTTGGGTCAACTGTTGCTGCAATCTGATGAGAGCATCGAGAGGCAGGGCTACGCGAGCGGCAAGGAACCCCTCTATACTTTTTGGCAAGGATTCCCCTTTGTTCGCTCGCTGCAGAATCGCACCAAGAAGTGCCGGCTCGATGAATCCGAAATCCACATAGGCAACTCCCTGGACAGTTCCAGCATGCGTATAGTTTGCTAGGACGGGTTGGTCAGTATGTTCAAGGGGCTTAAGGTGTACGTTCAATGCAATGGCGCTTCTTCCCTTCGTCATTGTTCCAGCTTCCTCGGACATCGTATTCCTCCCCATTTGGTTTAATACGTGACAGCATTCTGCAAAGCGGACATAAGCGCCGAATGTACAAATGCAGCAGCCACTTTTTCCATTACCCAAAAGAATGAAGTCGCGTTACTCATAACGTCTCTTCCAGTCCAATGAGGGATTTTAGCTACGACACGGTCACGGTACAGTGGCGCTTCAGTGGAAGGAGGCGTCCATGTCCGATTTTGCAGAATATGCCCTTCTTTTTGGCGTTCTCGCTCTCGCCGGTCTTACGATCATGACCAATATCAAGGTCGAATTGTGGTGCGAACGATGGCTCGAGCGCACCTTCATGCAACCTCTTGCCAAGAAAGGACCTGGGCCCACCTCACCCGAAAAAGAAAGGCGGCATGACAATTGATTACCACCGGGTTTCATCTACGTGAATATCGTCGCTTTCCGGTTCATTGTGGATTCTACTATTCCAATGATGAAGTCCAGGGAGCCGGTACGGTGTGGAATCTCTCAGTGAGCGGATGGCGAGTAGACGGCACCAACGAGGTACAAACAGGAATGGTGTTTACTCTCTTAGTAATGCTTCCAGAGTATTACAAGACGATTATCATAGAGCGAGCGATAGTTCGGTGGACGCGCGGTCGTGAGTTCGGTTTACAAATCGGTGCAATTCATCACAGGGACACAGGTCGTCTCAAGGAATTCGTCAGCTCGCTGATGTGATGTCACCTAAGACGTCAAACCCGTAAACCTCGACTCACAACGCCGAGCCTTTGCCACCACTACACGACACTGCCCCTTACCTACGGACATATCTCCGCATTGCTACCGCGCAGGCATTGCCTGGCGCTGGCGCTGATATATTACCCATCGTCGGATCCTCACTATGACCTAACTTTGCGGCCCTGCTATGTCCTGCGGGATAGTACATTGACACCACCCATCGGAGGAGGTAGACCGAGTCACTGCCATTCCTTCGGGGTAAACCAACAGAGTAATGCCAGAATCAACCCTGACTGCTATCCTC
>JBEVJJ010000087.1:0-2762 GCA_040510255.1 Nitrospiraceae bacterium
GGTTTGTTCAGGATAACTTTTCCCATTCAGTCCGCGGGACGCTGCGCGGGTTGCACTATCAGAACCCGCACGCCCAAGGGAAACTGATCATGGTCCTAGCAGGGGTGGTCTATGATGTGGTCGCAGATATCCGACGGGGGTCTCCCACGTTCGGGAAATGGCAGGGATTTGAACTGTCCTCGGCCAACTATCGGCAGCTCTTCATCCCTCCTGGATGCGCGCACGGTTTCTGCGTGACGAGCGAACAGGCCTCGGTGCTCTACAAGTGCACTGATTTTTATTCGCCGAAGGACGAGCGGGGTGTTATTTGGAACGATCCCGCTTTGGCCATCTCATGGCCGGTAGCCGCACCCCTTCTGTCGCCAAAAGACCAAGCGTACGGCACCCTGGCAGCGATGGAGGACCTATTGCCCCTGTATGGGCCATCGACGGGTTGAACCTGTAAGGACCAGTGGGCTATCTTATAGCGCCCCAAAAAGGACCTGGAGCGTTGTTCCGATCTATGCTTCCTATCGCGATCCTGAACAGGAGGTTTCGATGAGCAAGAGTTTAAAGGGCACCAAGAGTCATGAGAACTTGAAGGGGGCCTTTGCCGGCGAATCGCAGGCCAACCGCCGCTATCTCTATTTCGCCAGGCGGGCCGATATCGAGGGATACCCTGACGTTGGCGGTTTGTTTCGTGATACGTCAGAGGCCGAAACCGGCCATGCCTTTGGGCATCTGGACTTTCTCAAAGAAGTCGGAGACCCGGCCACCGGGGTGCCGATCGGCAATACGGATGCCAATTTGAAGTCCGCCATCGAAGGGGAAACATACGAATATACGCAGATGTATCCTGGCATGGCGAAGACGGCGCGTGAAGAGGGCTTCGCCGAACTGGCGGAATGGTTCGAAACCTTGGCCAAGGCCGAGCGCTCGCATGCGAACCGTTTCCAAAAAGGGCTCGACAGTCTGAAAAGTTGATCGCCGAGTCGACGACAATCGAAGGGTGGACTGAATCGGACATTCAGCCCACCCTTCGTGTTTCATGGCAGGAGACAACATGAGGGGGCTCTCCCTTATCCAACCGGTCGATCCCGCGCAACTGGACAAGGAAACACAGCGCATCTACGAGATCTGCGACGGGTGCCGCCGCTGCTTCAATCTCTGTCCCTCATTCAACACGCTGCTCAACGGCATCGACCGGCACGAAGGAGACGTGGCGAAACTGACATCGGAGGACCATCGCCGGATCGTCGACGAATGCTACTATTGCAAGCTCTGTTTTAATCACTGCCCTTATACGCCCCCTCACCAGTTTGCGATCGATTTTCCCCATTTGATGATCCTCAGGAAACAGCGGCTGGCCGCTGAGCGAGGCGTGCGCTGGCGCGACCGCTGGCTCATCGCCACCGATGTCATCGGCAGGCTAGGGAGCCTTGCGGCCGGGCCCCTCAACGGGTTCCTGACGCGTTCAACCGTCAGGCGGCTGGTCGAAGCCGTTGTCGGCGTTCATCGCGACCGGCACATTCTGCAATTCGCGCCAGAGACGTTTCCCCGCTGGTTTTCCAAGCGTCCAAGGCCGGTGCGGAGGGAGATTCCCGTGAAGAAGGTTGCCTTGTTTTCGAGCTGTCTCGTGAACTACCAGGCGACCGACGTCGGGAAAGCTGCTGTCCAAGTCTTGGAGAAGAACGGCGTCGAGGTCGTCGTCCCGGAGCAGCGGTGCTGCGGCATGCCCTCCTTCGATCTCGGAGACCTCGCCGCCATCCGGCAGGCGGTCAGCGCCAACGTCGCCTCGCTCCACCCGTGGGTTTCTCAAGGGTATGACGTCGTCGTGCCTACCGCCAGTTGCAGTTTGATGCTGAAACGTGAGTATCCGGACCTGCACCCCGATGAATCGACGAAAGAGGTGGCTCGAAGCACGTACGACATCTGCGAATATCTCATGAAAATGAAAAAGGATGGTCTGCTGGTGATGGACTTCGTCAAGAGTCCTGGCCGCGTCGCGTACCATATCCCTTGTCATCTCCGAGATCAAAATATCGGATTTAAATCGAAAGAGCTGATGGAATGCGCCGGGGCACAGGTGGAGGTGACAGAGAAGTGTTCGGGGCATGACGGAGCCTGGTCCGCGAAAAGGGAGTTTTTTGAACTGTCCATGGACATTGCCGAAAAGGCCATGCGCGCCATTCGACAGCAGCCGGCCGATGTGGTGGCCTCCGATTGTCCCCTGGCCGGATTACAGCTTGATCAAGCCGGGGCGTCGGCGCATGTCGGCGGGAAGGCGACGCTCCATCCGATCCAAGTCGTTCGCGATGCCTACGGGCTGCCGAAATGAAGCCTCTGACGCAGGAAGACTTGCTGCCGCTTGACGAGTATGAGCGGCAGCGTGAAGCCTATCGATCCCGTATCATCGCGCTGAAGCAACGGCGACGCGTGTCACTCGGGCCCCTCATCACGCTGGTGTTCGAGAACCGAGAAACTTTGCAGTTTCAGATTCAGGAGATGATCCGGGCCGAGCGAATCTTGGAGCCGGCCAAGGTGAACGATGAACTCGATGTGTACAATGAACTGTTGCCGGCAACGAACGAGCTGAGTGCCACACTCCTCATCGAGATCACGGAAGCGGCCACGATGAAAGAGTGGCTTGACCGGTTTATGGGATTGGATCACGGCCACACAGTGGCGATCATGGCGGGAGGAGAATCGGTTTTCGGACAATTTGAAGGCGGCCATAGCCACGAGACGAAAATCAGCGCCGTACATTTCGTCCGGTTCAGACC
>JBEVJJ010000088.1:0-3916 GCA_040510255.1 Nitrospiraceae bacterium
AGGATAAGACAATTCGCATGGCGCGCTTGAAACTGTTTCGCCAATGAGAGCGTTCCGTCCGTGGATCCGTTATCGACCAGGATGATCTCCAGAGGTTGCGGGTTCAATTGTCCCAATGCGTTCAGGCATGGGACAAGGGTTCGCCCGGCATTCAAAACAGGGATGACAAGAGAAATCGTCAGCATGCTTTGGCCCTCACATGCAACAGGTCTCGATATAAGGATTCCAGCGGCCAAAGGGACTGCGACCAATCGTACTCCCGTTCTGCAAGACGGCGAGCCGCACGCCCGAATCGTTCTCGATCTCCTGGACTGGCCAGGAGCGTCTGAATGGATTCGATCATCTCGACGGCATTGTCCGCGATGACCAACTCCCGGCCGGCTTGAGCCTTCACACCTTCGACTCCGACATGCGTGGTGATGATCGGCAACCCTGCCGCCAAGGCTTCCAACAATTTCGTGCGCGTCCCCGCACCGGTAAAGTGCGGCGCAACGAAGACTGTCGCGGCATGCAAGTGAGGAAGAATGTCTGCGACCGCTCCGGTCACCACAACTCCGTTCCCGGCCAGCGCGGTAATTCGTGAATCCGGTTTACGTCCTACCAGTCGCAACTCGACTCCCGGCACGTCACGCCGAATGATCGGGAAGACTTCCGTGGCAAGGAACAGCGCAGCTTCGATATTGGGCTCGAAGCTCATGTCCCCGCTGAAGAGAATCACCGGTCTGGACGTCTGATAGTCTTGTTTGGGGAGGACCACCGCGCAATCCACTCCATTGGGAACCACGACAGTTCGCTGGGCCGGGCGCGACCGTTCGCAGCGGGCGCGATCATGCTCGGATACGACCAGGAGGCAGTGGATCTTCGGCCAGCAATACCGGTCGAAGAATCCATATCGCATCAGCCGCACGAGATTTCTTGTTCGCCTGATAACGCCGGCTTCATGACGAAGCGCCCGTAACGGACCCGCAAGGCCATAGGCCCAAACATCGAGAATAATCGGCACGTCAAGCCGGCCGGGAAGCTGGGAAATCATGGCCGGTTTCTCCAGTTGTACGGCCCCATAACGCCCGCTGTTCAGACGCTCTCGAACCACGCCCGCAAAGGCCGGATCTCTGCAATACGGACCGAGCCTCGCGAACCGTCGAACCACTGAGGGGCGATGCAGGGGTACCCATTCAATATCCGTGCAATACTGGCGCAACTGCCGGTCCGCCTCATCCGATCCATCCAATGCCGGAGCAATGAGGTCGGTCTCATAGCGCTGCGCCAGGAAACGTACCTGATGATACATTCTGAGCGCACCGCCACCTTGGCGATTGGAGGGAGGCGCCGGGGCTACATATAGGAGTCGCATCAGCTCTTCCTCAGACCCCCTTCGATGCGGCCACCAGCGCGACCGCGCGGTCCGGCCCATTCCAATCGACCTGCCCCGCCGCACATTCCGTCCCAGGCATCCATAGTCCTTGGCGGCTAACGGCATATTCGATCCGATCGATGTGGAGCGGGGCAACCAACTGTCTCAGACGCGCACCGTCGTAGACCCGCGTCCAGTGATTGGTCATCGCCTGTCCGAAGGGGACGGTGATCACGGCTTTCCCATTCGTTCTCAGAATATGCGCAATTTCTCGAACAGCCGTCTCATCTCCATGACCAGCTTCCGGCTCGCCGTAATGGCCGATGCCGATATGTTCAATGACCGAGACGGCGAGCACCGCAGCGAATGTCGATCCGCCGAAAGGCATCCGTGTAATATCTGCCCGCACAGCCTTCAACCCGGGATGGCGATAGGGGTAGGGGTTGAAATCCATCCCGACGACATCAAATCCGCGCGACGCTAGCGCGATGGGTAACCGGCTATGGCAACAACCCAGATCAAGCACCGGTCCGGTCACGCCATGGAGTTGTTCGAACACGAACGGATATTCGATGACCCGCTCCGTCGTCACCATTCCCGGTTCGAAGATCTGTCGGAGAACACGCCTGGCCGAACCGGCCAGATACTCCTTGACGCGAGGAAAGCGGTCAAACATCCGTACCATGCCACGCCAACGCAAATGATATTGGGGACGATAGGTACCCGCAGGTTCGATCTCATCGCGCATCATAACGATCCTGTGCCTGTCGGCTTCGTACCCCAAACGAAGTAATAAAATCCCAGCCATTCGGCGATGCATGTACGATCCCACAGTCTCCAGAAGCGCTTGGTACAATCAACCAACCTCACCTGTGCTTCTCTTAGCCTACGTGACCGGTACAGCAATGGAACGTACGGCGGCACGACCCCGGCCGCAAACACGGTTACACGTGACAGTCCCGATCCCTGAAGAAGGGTGCGGATTTCCTTTCCGGTAAAACTCCGCTCGTAAAAGGTCTCCGGCCGGCCCTGTGCCGGATACAGGAGATGCCGCACCTCCGCGGCCCAGTCCAACGAACGGAACAGGGAAAACTTTTTGGGAACAATGTCGGAATAGAAAAGTCCGCCCGGCTTCAAAACCCGAACCATCTCCCGGACAATGGGGGACGGATCGGCGAAGTGCTCCAACAAGCCGGTCGACAACACGATATCGAGGCTATTGTCCCGCATCGGTAACTCCATGGCATTTCCCGCCAGGAATGCGCCATGCACATTCGAGCTCGCATAGTTCACCCGAGCTGATTGCAGGGCATTCGGTGAATAATCGAGACAAGCAGTCTGATAACCGGCCATGGCCAACCAGCAGGACAGCCGCCCCGATCCGCAGCCGACCTCCAACGTCGTTCCATGTCTGGGAAGAATGGCACGGAGATAATCGAGCTTGATGCGATCCAGAATCTGCGTCATGGTCCTGGCTGCCACGGTGCTGCCCTGCCCCTGCCAATAGGTGTTCCAGAAATATCGCTCCACGGCCATCAGGCTCTCCAGAGGAAAAACTTGTAATCCGCAGGAGTTCCTATCACAGCCCATTCTCGTAGGCGTCGGACGGCAGTCTTCGCCCAGCCTAGCCGGCCTTCACCTTCGGTCACATCGGCTTCATAGACCCGCTTCCAACGGAATCCTGCCTGCCGAAAGGTTTTGGTCCAATAGGAGAACGGTTGCACATTGATATGCGACGGATCCCGGGTGGCATTGGGATGCCTGGGATGACAGATCTTGACGTATGCCGTTCCCTCCTCGCTCAGGACTCGTCGAATCTCGTGCAACACCCGCATTGGATCCCTGAGGTGCTCGAACAGATCAAGGGCCGTGAGCAAATCACACGATGCCGCCTTCAAGGGTAGTCCTTGTTCGAGATCTGCCAGGAGCACGCGGCCGCGCGCCGCCTCGTCACTGTGAGCAAGCGCATACAAGCTGATATCCAGCCCGATGACGAGAGACACGCCTTCCGCATTGAAGGCGGCCAGGAGATAGCCTTTCGCACAACCAATATCCACGACTCGCCATGGTTTCCTTGGGCGACACAAGAAACGCGCCGTGCGAACGGCGAATGGATAGATGAGTGCGCGTGAATGCGGGGGACTCTGCCTCGTCCGGCCTTCGAAGGAGTCATGGTCATAGAAAAGATGGGTGTTCATCGACTTTCTCCGGTTGTCCTCTCCAGCAGTTGTCGAAGTTGGTCGGCGCTGCGACTCCAGGAGAAACGCTTCGCCCGCCTCAGTCCCGCCTCTCGCAAATGCAGGCGCAATCGGGCATCTCCCATCACCCTGATGAGGGCGTCCGCAAGCGTTCGGGGATCCTCTGTGTTGACCGCGAGACCCGCCTCGCCGATCACCTCGGGTAACGCGCCGGATTTCGACACGAGGACGGGAGTGCCGCATGACATCGCCTCCAGAACGGGCAGACCAAATCCCTCGTAAAGTGATGGATAGACAAAGAGATCAGCGCCTGCGTATAGAGCCTGGAGATCTTCACCGGCCACATAGTCCGTGAAGGTCACAT
>JBEVJJ010000089.1:0-7871 GCA_040510255.1 Nitrospiraceae bacterium
GACAACATAACCTCCACCTCCTCAATGCGGCGTAAGACGCCCGGCAATAGCCTGTATCGCCTCCAACCACAATGAAACAGATGCAGTCGGCCTGTCCGGTGGTCCTCGTCATCGACGACAATCCGGCCATGCGAACCATGATCCGTGTAACCCTGGAAATGGCGGGCATGACCGTCTTCGGGACGGACGTCGGGCCCGCGGCCGTCGCCTTGTTTGAACAGCACGCCCCCGATCTCGTCCTTCTGGACATCGTCATGCCGGACATGAAGGGTTTGGAAACGTGCTCGCGGATCCGATCGCTCCCGCGCGGAAATCGTGTGCCGGTCCTGATCATGACCGAGCACGGCGATGGAGACTCCATTGCGATGGCTTATGAACATGGAGCCACCGCTTTCATCACCAAACCGATCAACCCGATGATTCTTCTCCACCATGCCCGCTATATGCTCCGTGCGAAGAATGTCCTGGAGGCGCTGATCAAGAGCGAGGCGCGGCTCGAGTTGGCGCAACGGATCGCGCGCATCGGCAATTGGGACTGGGAACCGCGAAGAAATCGTTTCAGTATGTCCCATCAACTCTGCCAGCTCGTCGGCGTACGACCTCAGGATTTCGGGGGGTACCATCGAGGATTTTCTTGCCCTGGTTCACCCGGACGACCGGGCATCCGTCAAACAAGCCCTCACCGATATCCCGGACCATCACAGACCGTGCGACATGGATCATCGCGTAGTCCTGCGGAACGGCGTCGACTTCACCGTTCATCTCCAAGCGGAAGGCGTGCGCGATGAACAGACGCATGAGTTCATGGTGATCGGCACCGCTCAGGACATCACGGAGCGGAAGCAGGCCGAACGTGCCATCCATCGCCTCGCGTATTACGATGGTCTGACCGGTCTCGCCAATCGGATTCTCTTCAATGACCGGCTCTCGACCGCGTTGTCGCATGCGAAACGTTATCGGACCCATCTCGCCATTCTGTTTATCGATCTGGATCGTTTTAAACTCGTCAACGATACGTTGGGACATACCGTCGGCGATCTGCTCCTCAAACACATGGCGGAGCGTCTCAGTGATTCAGTCCGCCAGAGCGATTCCATTTCCCGGAGCGGCGAGCCGGAACCCTCCCAAGCCCTGGCCCGGTTGGGCGGCGATGAGTTCACGATTCTCCTGACGGACCTCGTTCACCCTGAGGATGCCGTGAGGGTGTCCCGCAGGATTCTCGAATCGTTCGCTCGCCCGTTTTTGATCGATGCGCATGAGATCTTCATCTCGGCCAGCGTCGGCATCTCGATCTACCCTTCCGACGGTGAGACGGCCGAAGCGCTCCTCAAGAATGCCGATACTGCGATGTACCATGCCAAGGAGCAGGGACGAAGCAACTGTCAGTTTTATTCGACCGGTCTGAACGCCGCGGCATCGGAGCGATTGGATGTCGAGAACCATCTGCGGAAGGCGATCGAGAACCGGGAGTTCCTCATCTATTATCAAGCCAAGGTGGACGTACGATCCCGGCGCATTACGGGCGCGGAAGCCCTGCTTCGCTGGAAGCATCCGCGCCGCGGCATCCTGTCTCCCGCCCACTTTCTGCCCGCGGCCATCGATACCGGTCTGATCCGGCCCATAGACGAATGGGTGTTACGTGAAGCCTGCCTGCAATCCAAGCGATGGCAGGCGGCCGGCCTCGCGCCGATTACCGTCTCCGTCAACGTGTCGAATTCCTTGTATCATGGCAGCACCCTTGTGCCGACCGCATCGAAAGCGCTGAGCGAATCGGGGTTGGCGTCTCAATACCTGGAGCTGGAAGTGACCGAAGCGATCGCGATGCGGGACATGGACACGTCCATCACGATGTTGGAAGACCTGAAGAGAATCGGCATCCGGCTCTCGGTCGACGACTTCGGAACCGGCTATTCATCGTTGAGCGATCTGCAGCGTCTTCCGCTGAGCCGGCTCAAAATTGATCAATCGTTCGTCCGGAACCTCGTGACGGACGAGCACAATGAGAAAATTGTCCGCGCGATCATCGCCCTTGCGCATGGCTTCACCCTTCCTGTCCTGGCGGAAGGAGTAGAAACAGAAGCGCAGTTTAGAAAACTCGAGAGGGAAGGCTGCGATGAGATGCAGGGGTATCTCTTCAGCCGGCCGACCAATGCAGAGGAATTTGAACGGTTCCTCAGGCGCGATGCCGATAGCCGTAAAGTAGCGTGATGTTGATCCGTCGATGACGATATCCTTCCTTGAAGGTAATCTCATCGGTTTCATGGAATAGATCCGAGTTGAAGATCACGGCTCGGTTGGCCCGATAGGGGATCTTGATCTCTTCGGCCCCGCTCTGCTTGAGCCATTCGTAAATCGCCCGCCGCTTCTTATCGCTGTTGTAGTCCTTGAAGTTCCAATCCCGCGGCGCTTCCTTGTTCCAGACCACCAGACCACCAGAAGCCGCATTAAGATTCGCGTCATCGGCGGTGATCCAAAAATTGACGTTCACGGCCGCGGCGTCAGCATGAATATTGAGGCCTCGTCTGCTACTGTCATATTTGAAGGCCCATGCCTGTGTCAGAAGGTGCGTGCCAAAGATCCCGCGGAATCGGCGTCGCAGTTCGTCCGCAATCTGCAGCAGGAGCGGTGACGCAAACCCGTCGCCCAAGAAGGCGCCGATGTATCCGTTCTCATAATCCTTTTTCCAGACGGTGGACTCCCAACAGAACCGACGCAGCGAATCGAGAGCGGCAGGCTTCAACAGGTCATCCAGATGCGTCACTTCCGGCTTGGTTGCGCGATATCGAGCTTCGATCGCTTCAACATCCAAGTCCGAATTGAGCGCACCCTCCGGCTTCACTTCACAGGGGGCGACATGCACCAATTTGTTGAATGACGGGGCAATCCCCTCCAGATCCGCCGGCGTCACGGGCACTCGATTGGAACAGTGGTCATTCTGGCCTAAGGTCGATTGAAGACGGGTCAGCGCGGCAAAATAAGGCCGATATTCCTCACCGATGCGCCCTTCCGCCAAGAGATACTGCACCTGTTCGGCATCATGCTTCACCCTCGACCGGTACACAAATCGTTCCACGGGCATACGACCATGATCATGCTTGATTGAGGCTGTCCGGTTGAAACACGTCACGGCTCGATCAACGTCCCCCTTCCAGATAGAGGCCATCCCGAGATTGTAGATCGCTGTCGAATACGCCGGCGAGACTTGCAGCGCCCGCTCGTACGATACGATTGCCGCGTCCAACTCACCCTGTTCCATTAACAGCAGTCCAAGGTTATTGTGGGCCTCCGCGTGGTCCGGCTTGAGACGGATAGCCTGCCGGTAGGAATCTGAGGCCTGCTCTAAGAGGCTGCGCTCCTTCAGAACGACACCAAGATGGTTGTAGGTGTCTGCATGATCGGGGTGGATCTGAAGGACTTTCCTGTACGCTTCCTCTGCCTGTTCCAGCGAGCCCAGGTCTTTGTAGGCATGGCCCAGATTGGTGTAGGCGTCGGCGTAGCGTGGATTCAGGGATACTGCCTGTCGATAAGCGCGGATCGCTTCCTCCAACCGGCCGGCCCGCTGAGCAACCACGCCGAAATTGAACCAATAGAGCGCATGGCCAGACTCGTGCGTGCAGGCCCTGCTCAGGAGTTCCACCGCTTCATCAAGACGTCCGAGTCGATACAGCAGCAGGCCCATGTAGTGCAGTGCTTCCGGATGGTCCGGCGCCCGACTGAGTGCGTCACGATAGGCCTGCTCCGCTTCATGCAGCTGGCCGGCTTGATGAGCCTTCTTTCCCCGTTCGAGGAGCACATGCAGAGGGGAGGCCGTCCCGGGCGCGTGCGGACGACCCTGCATCTTCTCCTGCCGTCTTCGATCCGCGCGATTCATCGTATTGTCCCCATTCATGCTCAATCCGCAGCCAACGACTGCGTCGGTCACGAGGTCGCAGCGTAGCGCAAAAGAGGCTCGTGGTCAAAGAGGGGGCGTAGCGGAAACGGGTCTTCTCAAATAGAGTCGTTCGGCACGTTCAAGTCAGTCACAAGAGGAGCCGGGATAGCTTGTTCTCGTATTGGATTCATATGTGTCTCCATGAAGGGACAAGGAACCCACGAGTCTTGTTGAATGCAAAATTCTTGTCGGCAGTCGGAAGGAAAGCGTTATTCGACAGGACCATGGTATAGTGTCACCCATCACACGGACTGAGAGGGAGATCGTATCTGGTCCATCGGCAAGACAGAACCGACGATAGCCGTCTGTCTCTCGTTCGGCCGTCGAGAGAATCGTGAAGGAACAAGAACCACCGTCGAAGGAACAAGACAATACACCACCGAGACGAAGAAGATATTCGAGAAGGTGGTTCTGGCGCAGGTCAGGAACATTCAGGAGTCGCAGGATCAGAACCGCGACGGCATCAGGCAAGGTGAGGGTGGAACTGCAGAAGGGGATCAGGACTCTTGAAACGAAGAAGCGTGCAGACGGAAAACCCTGGAGGAACTCCCCAGCGCAACGTCACGCCCTTAGAACAGATTGAAAGGATGACATGAACTTGGCTTCTAAACACCCAAGAAGTAATTGTAAATATTCCTCATTGCAACACGAAGGAACGGCGAAACATTTATGGCACTGAGATATGCTCTCTATCCCGGCTGTGCTGCCAAAGGCGCGACTCCAGAACTCTACCAGTCCACCATGGCGATTATCGGCCGGCTGGACATTCAGATCGTGGAACTCACGGCGGCATCCTGTTGCGGAGCCGGAGTGGTGACTGAAGCAAACCCGGACATCGCCCTCGCCCTCAACGCGCGGACATTCGCGCAGGCGGAGCAACTGGGATTGGACATTATGACGATTTGTGGCACCTGCCAAGGCATCATGGGCGCAGCCAATAAACGGTTAAAAACGGAACCGGGCCTCTTGAAACGGATCAACGAGGTACTGGCGCAGGATGGCGTCACCTATGGGGGGACGATTCAGGTGAAACATCTCCTGTGGATCGTGGTGAGGGAGGTGGGTCTTACCACGTTGCAGAACCACGTGCGGTTCCCGCTGCACGACCTTCGCATCGCCCCGTTCTATGGATGCTATATCCTCCGTCCGTCATGGGATCTCGGTTTCGATGATCCGGAAAACCCTTCCTCGCTTGAAAAGGTCATTCGAACCGTCGGAGGCCAGCCAGTCAGCTATGTCGGCCGGACAAAATGCTGCGGATTTCCGATCATTCTGGAAAAGGAAGCGATCGCGGTCGCTATGGCCGGCGCCAATATGAAAGAGGCGAAAGACAATGGGGCCGACTTCATGGTGACTCCTTGTCCTCTATGCCATATGAGTTTGGACATTTATCAAGAGCGGGCGGGACGCTCCGTCAACGCGCGTCTCAATCTTCCCATTTTGCACCTTCCGCAGTTGCTCGGACTGGCCATGGGAATTCCGGCCAAGGACCTGGGAGTCAGCAGGCACCTCGTACCTGTAGATTCGATCGTGCGTCGGGTGTATGGACGAGAGGCATAGAGAGAATATTCGAAGGGAGTGTCATGATGACCGTCATCAGCCTGCAAGACTCTCAGCAGTTCAGTGCGGAAAAGATGAGAAAGAATAACCTGTTCGAATCACCGCGCTTCTTCTGCGATATCTATTGCTTCGAGCCTGGACAGGAACAGAAGGGACACGTGCATGGCGATCAGGACAAGGTGTACATTGTGCTCGACGGGGAGGGCACGTTTCAGGTAGGGAAAGAAACGCGCGTCTTGGGACCGGGTCTGGGAACCCTGGCGCCAGCCGGCGAAGAACACGGAGTCAAGAACCATACAAATCAGCGGCTCAGAGTCCTCGTCTTTGTCGCGCCGAATCCCTAACAGGCTGCTGAAAACATTTCGGAGACCCCTGAGAAGCAATCGTTCAATTGTGTGTGAACACGAGGAAAACTACGCAGGATGTTCAAAATGGCCGTCCAGCGCGGCCACAGCGAGGTCCGCGACGCGAAGAATAATGAGCGTCACGTTTGCCGGACGCCGGCGAGGCGGTGAGCCGGCAGTGGTCTTCGGGGCGAATCGTCATCATTTTCACCCGCCCGCCCCGAGCCTGCCGAGACAGGCTCTTTTCCCGTGGCCGTACGGTGAGCCTCTGAGCGTTGCGAGAACAAGGCTGGCGGACTTTTTCAACATCCTGCTAGGCGTCATGGCGACACGTCGATAGACTCAATCCGGCTGGTGGCTCTCGAGCTTTCGCAGCCTGCGATCCAATGCAAAGCGGGTCACGCCGAGATACTTTGCGGCGAGGCTCTTGTTATAGTCAGCCACGCGCAGCACTTCTTCAATAATCGCAGCCTCGACCTCGGCGAGGGTCTGTTTGCCAAGCGTCATGTCGAGACGGATGGACCGCTGATCTCCCTGGGTGGTGGCCACCACGGTCTGCGAGACGGACTCCTGCAATTCCCGCGGAAGACAACCGGTCGTGAGCGTTCGGCCCTGGCAGAAGATGGTCGCCCGCTCCATGATATTTTGCAGCTCTCGGATGTTTCCTGGGTAGGCATAGCGTTCGAGAATCGTGCGGGCCTCGGCATCGATCTCAACAATATCCTTTCCGAATTCCTTCCCGTACCTCATCAAGGCCTTGATGCTGAGCGGGAAAATGTCCTCCACCCTGCTCCGCAAAGGCGGCAATTCGAACGACACGACGTTCAGACGAAAATAAAGATCTTCCCGGAACGCGCCCTTGACGATCTCTTTTTTCAGATCCCGATTCGTCGCAGCGATCAACCGAAAATCTGCGGCGATTTCCTCTGTCCCTCCCACCCGCTGAAACTTCCGTTCTTGCAGCACCCGTAACAGCTTTGCCTGCATCGCCAGATCGAGGTCTCCGATTTCATCGAGAAACAGGGTCCCGCCTTCCGCTCGGTCCAGCACGCCCAATTTGCGGTGGTGCGCACCGGTGAAGGCGCCCCGTTCATAGCCGAATAATTCGCTTTCGAAGAGTTCCCTTGGAATCGCCGTGCAATTGACGCCGATAAACGGGGCCGCGGCACGCTGTCCGTTGTGATGAAGGACACGCGCGATGAATTCCTTTCCAGTTCCGGTTTCGCCCAATAACAACACGGTCGTCTTCGGATTCTGCGCCACGTCTCGGACCTGCCCCACCAAGGCCCGCATGGCAGCGCTTTCAGCAATCAGGTGCGCCATTGAGAATTCATCACCTTGCCGTTCTGCTTCGTAGATAACACGCCGCCGCAAGGTCAGGAGTTCCAGTGCACGTCCCACAACCTGATCCAACCCGTCCAGATCGACCGTCTTGATCACGAAATCATAGGCGCCTAGCTTCATCGCTTCGACAGCGTCTTCGACGGTTCCATAGGAGGTCAGCATGATGACGAACGCCTGGGGAAACTTGGATCGAATCGCCTTGAGAGTTTCGAGGCCGGAGAGGCCCGGCATTTTTAGATCGAGGAGAATGAGGTCCGGCACTTCCCGGTCCATTCCCTTGAGCAATGCGTCACCTGATTCGAACCCCGTCACCGTATGCTGGCGTCGAGACAGTCGTTTTACCAGCGCGGAGCGGATCGCCGGTTCGTCATCAGTGACAAAAATCGTAGCGCGCATCAGTCGTTACCCCAGGTGAGGCTGCCGCAATGGCAACCAGATATTCACACTCGTCCCTTTGCCCAGTTCGGAGGTGACGGAAATATCCCCCGCATGGGATTCTATGATATTGCGACAAATGGCTAATCCCAGCCCCGTCCCGCGCCGTTTTCCGAGGGTAAAGAACGGTTCGAAGACGTGTAACAAATCATCGGCGGAAATCCCGCAGCCCTGATCCGTCACGGTCATGCCGATCCCGGCTTCGTTGCCTCTCGCGAGTTCGGACGCAAGGATGCCGATGGTCCCCTTGTCTTGAG
>JBEVJJ010000090.1:0-10778 GCA_040510255.1 Nitrospiraceae bacterium
CGGTGGATACAATCACATGCACCATTCCGTGATCGATCATCGTGCTGATGATCTTCCCCATCTTGGCGATGGTCATCGCACCGGACAGTGTGAGAACGACTTTGCAATCCTGATCTTCGACCATTGCAACCAAGGTGTCGAAGGCTTCGCCCAAACGTCGCCCTCCGAACGCGGTCTTGCGCATCGCCGACAGAAGGTCCCCGAACGTATGGATCTTCTCAGGATCGAGAGGCTCCAGTGCCTCTAACCCGTCTTTCGCGCCATCGTGAAATTGTCGCTCTGTCATGCTGATGATCTAGTCGGACCGATCAAGGTCGTACGAGTGGTCCCTTTTTATACACAACCTAGCTGGCCAGGGTCAATTCAATGACTAGATGAAACGGTTCATAGGCTGCTGTTCTGGTGTGACACATCGTATACAATGGAGGAACGTGAGGACAATGGAAAGCAAAATCGATAGGCCATCGCTCGACGCACAGGGTGAGGACTCATAGATCTTGCGTCCAACATGAGATTCTGAGGAAGATTGCCCCAGATCTCATATCCGATACAGGAACAATCATCTGGCGAGAAAAGGAGGCCCCATGAAGGGATATATCACTCAGATCGAAGATGCGACAGTGCGGAACTCGAAGTATCGACAGGTTCTATTTACGGCCACGCATAGTCAACTGGTCCTGATGAGCTTGAAACCAGGCGAAGAAATCGGCGAGGAGGTGCATGAACTCGATCAATTCATTCGCTTTGAAGCGGGCGAGGGAAAAATCGTGTTGGACGGGCAAGAGCATTCTGTGCGGGACGGCTTCGCAGTGGTGATTCCGGCAGGTACTCGTCACAACGTACTGAATATCTCCTCGAGCAAAGAGCTCAAACTCTATAGCGTGTACAGTCCGCCGGAACACAAGAACGGCACCGTTCATGCGACCAAAAAAGAGGCGGACGCCGATGCCGATCACCACTTCGACGGCCGGACATCGCTCGATGGGAAACAATCCTGAGAAATGCTGTGCGTAACGGTCTGTGCGGTCTGGAGGTCATCCCATTGCTGCGCAATATTGCATGTATTTCGAGGCTGGGATTCGCTGTGACAATTCTCTTGATCTCATCGCCAATCGACTTCACAATACTACCGAGCCCCATGCCTACCCTTTCGCGTATTGTATTGTGGGGCATGTATTTCATGTATCTGAGGTTGTGAGGAGCAATGGAAACCTGCAGAAGCCACAGTGAGGAACGTATATGATGAAGAGAGGTGTATTGATTGTTGTTGGGATTGTCACTCTCACCGGTTCACTCAGTTGGGCGCAGTCCGTATCTGGAATCCGAGCCTTCGGTGGAGGCGTGGCCCCATTGTTTACCCTGGTAGGTCCGGGGAATCTGTATATCGATGCGCAAGGTACACAGGGCTACATCTACAATTTCGGGAACAACTTCCAGTCCTATAACTTTAACGATCCGAGCTCAGGACAGGCATGGAGCGGCGCCGTGATGACCCTAGGGCCACAACTTACCATCGGGCTTATTCAAGGCGCCAACCAGGTCGGTTCGGGGATTATCCTTCCATCTCCCCCGCGCCAGCCTTCCACCTTACCGCCGATCCAATCAACGATACTCGATGAAATTCCCTGACCGCGCCTGCTTTGCCGGACCAGCCGAAACCCGAATACGAATACAATGAATCGTCATGAAAACTCTCTGGGTGTCCACCGGCTCCTCAGAACAGCCACTCACACACTTGTATTCGATTGACATGCCCGGCCGCAAACTCCTCAACCTTCTTCGTACGCCGATTGATGCAGCATCTAGGAATGCATTCCTTCCTCAATCGAAGGTCGAGAAGCGAGCCGGTCAGGAACTGGTCCATCGGCCGGCGCCTTCTTAAGTATACGGCACCGTGAAATAGAAATGGCTCCCTTGCCCTGGCACGCTCTCCACCGCAATGGTTCCCCCATGCAACTCCACGAGTCCCCTGGTAATAGTCAGCCCTAACCCGGCCCCCGTAGCCTGCGCCGAGGATGATGGCACCCGATAGAACTTGTCGAAGATCCTTACTAAGTGTTCTTCGGCGATACCACAACCTGTGTCAGAGACACCGACCTTGATGTACCGGGCATCCAAGATCTGCGCTCCAATCCGCACCCGCCCACCTGGCGGCGTAAACTTGATGGCATTGTCCAGCAAATTGGCGAGTACTTCGTACAGTTTTTCCCGATCAGCCTGAACCGTCGGGATTCCCTCGGCAGGTGTCACTTCCATCGAAATGGATTTCAGCTGTGCAAGAGGCCGGAACCCTTCCAGGAGATCAGCAAATATTTCGTGGAGGGGCATGGGCCTGCGAAGGAGTTCCATTTTCCCGGCCTCGATTTTGGACAGGTCCAGCAGTACATTCAGCATTCGTGTCAATCGTTCCGCGTTAAGTTGGATTCGTGAGAGATAGTGGGTTTGCTTATCATTCAGTGGGCCGGTCATTTCCTGCAGCATGTTTTCGACTAACCCTTTGATGGACGTGAGAGGCGTCCGCAGTTCATGAGAGACAATCGTGACGAAGGCGTTTTTCAAACGGTCGAGCTCTTGCAGTTGCTCAACAGCAACTTGGAGGGAGCTGGTACTGTCCTGGACCCGCTGTTCTAAGGTTTGATTCAGTTGATCAAGCGCCTGTTCCCCGCGTTTCTGTTCGGACACACCGACTGTCAGAGCCAATGCCGTCACGGCGATGACTGCCACGAAGGCTTGTAGCATCAGCAAGCTTTCATTCGGACCGCCGCGGGCGAAGGGACCAAACCCCCGCAACGTTCCCCAAATCGCTATTCCGACGCAAAGGAGGATAGCCGTTACGGTCGCCCGTGAACCGAGCCTCACTGCTATCCATATCAAAATAGAGAGCATGAGGAAGCCAAGCGGGTAGTTAGGGCCGGTCATCGCCTGGTCGCTATGGAATACCATGACCGTAATCACGCAGAGCACCATGAGCGAAATACCCATTTCAAGTGTGAATCGCTGACTCCATTTAACAGAACATTCAGATGCCCATAGAATGATCGCCGGCGTGACGATCAGAGCGCCTCCGGCATCACCCAGCCACCAAGTTATCCAAATCGCACGGTACGACTCCCAGTCCGCGTAGCCGGTCAGGCAGAGACTCGTAACACCCAATGTCGGGCTCACGGTCGTGCTGAGCAATGCGGCCAGGAGAACAAATTTGAGAGTATCTTGTTGCCGGGTGAACACATCTGAGCCGTTGGCGAAATAGTTGATGAGAAATGCCCCCAACAGCCCTTCGAAGGTATTGCCGGTCGCGATACCGAGAGAGGACGCAAGCGACCCAGCGGTGGTCATATTGACGGCGAACGCTCCTAAAAAAATGCTGGGCCATACCCAGTACCCGAAGAGGAGAAAGGCGGCTAGGCTGATTCCGGTCGGAGGCCAAACAGGAGTCGCACTCTGATGAAACACAGCGAGTTTAAGGCCCAACTTTCCGGCGATACAGTAAATAGCGGCGATACTGCACAACATGACCAGGACGTAGACGGGCTTGAGCGGTCGGCGCTGTTGTAAATATGATAGGAGCATGTGACGGAGCTCCGTGCTTAATATTGCCGAGGGGACAGTGGTCAACCTTGACGCGAGGCGACGAGCTCGTTGCTAGGCCCGGAGGGCTACCTGATTGACGATGTGCTTAAACATGGAGTCGCGAGACCGTCCACATTTTTTATGCATGTAATGCCAAAAACGTGAAATAATTCGATCATGTTCGGCATTTCAATGGATAAGGGCACCCTTAGCAAGAAGTCCCCAATGTCGCCCTTCAGACTACTTGCAAGCCTTCAGAAACAACTACTGACTTATACCGTGATGGAGCATGGTGAGGCACTAGTGAACATCCTGGTTTCGCACTGGAAAATCGAGTGTCGGGCTAGGGTGGGTACTAGTGGCCTGAAACAGCTAATTGTGTACCGATGCGTCGAGACGGATCACAGTATGAACACGATTATAGTCTATAAATGGGTGTTACAGGCCACTAGGTGGGTGGTGGTGTCGAGTCTCCTTACGGTTTCGGTTACGGACGTCTTGAATCATGATCGTAAAGATTTCTACCTCTCGGGCGCATGCTTCTATACAACAGATCAGAACTAAAGTTCCAATGCGACCCCTGTTAGACAGGACGGGTAGTCTGTATTAGGATAGTATGTGAAGACGCTGGGTCTCCAGCATATGAGACTCGAACCAAGCTGAGAGGAGGATCAATAGCTGTGAAGTTCATGCTGATTCTCATGATTCAGGCGCTCCTAAGCTTTGCCCTGGTTAAAGAGGGAATGACCGCTGATCCGTCCCAGGGGGGGCCGGAACAGATCGTCAAAGGGGATGTGTTGTTCAAAGAGGGTGAGTTTTATGTCATCAGGGATATCACTGGTCATGAGGTACGAGTGCACGTGAGCTCCGACACCAAGATGGATGGTCCTCTGAAGACAGGTGACAAGATTGAGGCGAAACTCACATCTGATGGACATGCCATTTCCATCAGGCTGCCCGTCCCAGGTGAGAATCCTCCAGCAGCAATGTCTCCCTCTCAACCTCAACCCACGCAGTAGATAGATTCCGTAGCCGAAGAGCTTTTCTTACACGAACACATCTGCTCCTATCTCTCACATACTCTTCTCGTCGTCTTGCTCCGATGGCAAACGGTCTGATAAGCTTCCGCTCAAGCCGTCCGGATACTAGTGTGCCCCTAGCAGGAGGAACCACCCCATGGGAGAAGTGAACGCCGAACCCGAAGCCGCCGCTCGAGCCGTCGAAGATCTCACGGCAATCGAGGTCGATCCCACAAAATGCGAGCGTCTGTATAAGGCCGCGCTGATCCAATCGAAGTCCGGCGTGTCCTATCGCATGCTCGCTAAACTGCTTCAGACTGGAAAGGTGGATTTGGTCCACTACGGATGCGACATTGACGCCGATGGCAAACCCACAACGAAATGGAGAATCAGGCGCATCCTTGAGCAGGCCCCCGAAAGGTTCGACAAGGAACTTGAGTCCATCAAACAGGTCATCAAAGACGAGGGAGAAGAGGTCCAGGGCGTCTGGGTGCATGACTTGACCGGCTTACCGGACGTGGCAGCCCAGGGTAGGAGCCTGGATGAATGGACTCGAGCAATGGCAGCGGAAGTTCGAAAGAAACCGACCTAGCCCCCGCTCATGTCACGACAACATGACCGAGCGTTTCGTCAAAAGCTCATCGATCTGATTTCAGAGGGAGGGCTCGGTGCGTCGGGGAGAACAGAGGGGGAAGTCGTGACGACCACAGTCAACCTTCGATGCGCCTGCCGTAACGACGATTCCACGTCGGCCGGAGTCCGGCCTCGGGCCAAGAGAAACCCCAGATAGCGTGTCCCTTCCGGAAGAGGGACGAGTGTCTGGCCGGGCAATGCCGTGATCGTGAGTTCCTCAATACCTGGTACGGCCCTCGCTTCATTCTGTCCCCGCACCTCGTGCAGCACTCCGCCATAAGGAATGGGGAGCATCATGACCCCTGCCGCCTCGTGTTCTCTCGTCAGAGGAGGGAGCGGCATGCGCAACGCGTGGCGAAGGATCAGGTCTTCGAGCGCCATGCCTGCGGCAAACTGTAATGTCCTCGAGCACCGGCCGCCGATCGTCCGAGCTGCCAGCTCAATGACCCATACGCCCTTCTCGTTAGCCCGGAATTCCCCATGCATCGGCCCCTCTTGCAGACCGAGGGCCCTCGCTGCCCGACCAGCACAGTCGACAATCCTCTGCTGGAGATCGAAGGGGAGCCGGGAGGGCGTCACATAAATAGTCTCTTCGAAAAATGGACCGTCAAGCGGATCGGGCTTATCGAAGATGGCCAGAGGCTGAAGGACTCCATTGGTCAACAACCCCTCCAGTGCGACTTCCGGTCCCCCGACAAAATCTTCGGCAAGGATCCAACGCGCGTCGTTCTCTGCGGTCATGCCGAGAGTGGTCAGCAGCGCAGCGACCCGACGGAACGCGGCGGCAAACTCTCTTTCATCGTCGGCACGAATGACGCCACAACTCGCCGAGAGACTGAGCGGCTTCACGACGCAAGGGTAGGTCACCTGCCTCGCAAAATCCATGGGGTCACCATCAACCGGAAATACCTGGTAGCGAGGCACCGGCACACCTTGCGTGGACAAAAGCTCGCGCATCCGAAATTTGTTTCTCGCGGCATTCACGGACGCGACGGAATTGTGAGGCAGAGCCAGCTTCTCAGCAATGGCGGCCGCGACGACCACGGTGAGATCATCCACCCCGATCACGGCATCAATCGGGAATCGACGGACGAATGCTGCCACAGTCTGCGCAGCACGGTGAGGGTGATCAAAATTCAGTGGAAGAAACTTCCCTGTGGTTTGTGAGGCGGACGCAAACTCCTGTTCGCCTCCGATCGTAACATCCAACTGCAGACGGCGAGCTGCGTCGAGGTAGGCCTCCGCTCGATAGGTCGTTGTGGGTAGAAGCAGGAGGAGTCTGGGCATGTCGGTCTTGCGGGATGTGTTAGACAGAGGATCCCAAGCGGGCTCGGTGGAACTGTTCCAACTGGCGATTGGCTTCGGTGATCACCGCCAACCGACTCGCAACTTCAGCCACTCTTGCGCCTGGAATGGCATAATAACCCTCATCATCCCCGAGACCCGTATAGACGCGATTTCCGACACATCCGAAGCTGGTCGCGGTTTTCCCCGACTGTAGTGATTCTGGTAATACTGCGCAGGTGGGCCGTCCCATGGTGGCGCCACCTCCTGCCACCCCCGCTGCCTGCGCCGCCTCCGCCAGCAACATGAGTTGTTTGACGGTTCCCCGTACCAGCACCACATCTGGGGCAAACGTTGCGTCCACAAGCGGGGCATAGATAGCCACCCGAAGAGGACTCTTCCTACGGGGAATCATCGGAATCTCTTCCATTTTGATGTACTGCATCCCAACCATCGTTTGTATGAGACCGTTTAACTCCTCTTGCACCAGGTGGGGAAGCTCAACCCCATGAGTGTGCGCACCGACGGGGCATGTATAGTGATCCGAGGCTTCGGTATAGAACACGTGTCCCTCGGCTGCGAGACGCCAGTATCCGCAGCTGGCGGGGGCAGGGCCGGCAATCCGCGTGATGCCGGCCGGTGCAGAGTCTCTGAACGCAATGGCCACCGGCGCCAAGGTCAAACCCAAAAGCGCCTGTATCGCTGTCCCCACTCTCTTCTGATCGATTTCCACGCGGTACCCCTCGATGGGTTGTTTTTTTTCGATCCCAGATGCTCAGACCGGGCAAGAGCCACTCGTTAGACTTCGCCCTCTCCATTTATCTGTAACGGTTTAAATTGGCCTGCCGTCGGTTCGGCGCAGCAAAACCAGGCCTCGGTGAGTCGAGGAGGTTTCGGCCGCGCCAACCGCGGTGACATAGCGCGTGGCACCGAATCGGCCCGGCAACCAGCCATCTCGTAGGCCGCCACCAGGATTCGATCGAACGTTTCTATCGAATTCCGCTCATCCTCAGCGGCTGCTTCAACGATCGCAAGGACTGCATGATGCACTTGATCCATGCGTTCGTCCGGATGCTTCCAGGGATATTGGAAGCGAGCTTGGTCCAGCGAGCCCAACAACGGTGGTATGTGTGGCGTGCCGAGTAGTGCTGATCCCGGCGGAATCAGCAACCGTATGCTGAATTGCACGGCATCCGTCGCATCGATAAGGTCGTGCGTTTCCACCATCGACAACATGAAGAGATAATCCTCGAGAGTGGTCCAAGGAGTGAACGCCACGAGTGACGGCCTGAGCGCAATGCCGGCCTCACGCAGGAGGCCGATCGCGGTCACGACATCGGCGCCCGTATGGCCCTTGGCTAGCCGCTCCAATACATGATCGCTGAACGACTCGACTGCAGAAATGACAAACAGGCAGCCCAGCGCTCTCAGTTCCTTCAGGAGGGCTTGTCGCTTGAGGAGATGTTCGATCTTGGCGGTAAAGTCAAATGTGAGCCTGGGAAACTCGGCATGCATCGACCGGAGAATCTCCATCGAGTGGCCAGGTCCATTGAAAAAATCGGGATCGCCAAATGTAATATGGGTCGCTCCCGCATCGACCTGACGCCTGATATCCTCCAGAACCGCTTCCTTTGGAATGAGAAAGAGCCGGCCTTCATACACCGGCACGATCGGGCAATGCAGGCAATGATGCAAACAGCCTCGGCTGGCTTCGACGTATCCGACCAGCCGCTGAGCCCCGTTTTCATCAAGGCGGGCATACTTGTCCAAAGCGGGCAAGTGGCGGCGGTTCGACACCGGAAAGGGGATGCCGGATCCGGCGACGGTTTGAGAAGCACCGATGGGCGCCGGCGTGATCATCTTTTTCAGATAAGGACCGACAATCCGGCCTCGGGAACTGATTCCCGCGATTTCCTCGATGGCCTGGCCATTCTCCAATGCCCGGATCAGAGAAACCAACGGGACCTCGTATTCGCCTCCTACGACAGAATCGGCCACCTCACTGAGCAAGTATTTGGCATTGATAGAGGCATAGAGTCCATAGAAACAGATGTGACAGGAGGCATTGGCCGTACGGACCAGTTCAGCGATCCGAACGCCGAGTCGAAGCGCGGTATGCATAGGCACAGAAATTCCCACGAACGTCGCCCGCCGAATGCACTGGGTATCGAGGTTCTGGACGGCGATGTCGAGACCAGCCGGCAAATAACCGGCCTGTTCCAGGAATGCGATTGGCTGCGCGATGCCGATAGGTTGATGACCGAGTTCATAACAAGAGATGAGGAGAATGGCCCCGGGTCGCCGCAATGATGATGGTTGGTGAATGGTTTGAACAATGGATGGCATTACTCGTTCATGCCTCTGGTCAGATGTCACGGTGATTCTATAGGCGTATCATATAGGTGAGAGGCGACGCAATGTCGCCGGCCGCCTCGCTCCTCGATGAGATCGTCCAATGCTTGCAGGGGAAAGCCACTGCGCTTCACATGAAAGCGGGCCTGAGAGGCCTAAAGGATCCCCTACCATCATCGTGAAAAACAACCCGGCGTAACCACTGATCAGGAAATTGATTTGCGACAGCGAAGAACTCAAAATACAATTCCAATCCAACGCAGGCATCAACCCCCTATAGGTATCACCCATTCCATCGAATAGAGCATAGCCAGCATGCGCGTCAGCAGAGTATTGTCCCTCGGTATGCCGGCGGGTCGCTCGATTACCCAGTACTCTCGCCTCCATTACCGCGTACCGGTGCATTATCCAGTCATTCTGAGTTCGAAGACAGCGAGAGGGGTGGGCCTTATGACCACGCTCTCGGTCAATGGCTGTACCATCGAGTTTTCGCCCTCACTTGATTTGCGCCACAACGTCGAGCTTCATTTACAACTGCCCAACCAGACCCGACCGCTTGTCATAAGGTGTGCCGCCATCCGCTGGGTCCGTGACTCTTCCTATGGGCTTCAGTTCTTGGCCATCAACAACTGGGAGCAACTGAATTCCTGTGTTATCGAGGAATTGGCTCACGCGGTATCTGACGCCCAGGAGTCGAGAAATCCGTGACCACGACCGTTCCTTGCATACATCAACCATCACTTCCTATTGGATGACCCATGCATACCAAGGTACAGGGACGACGACCCTCAGCCCTCATGAAGCGGATTCCATCGGGATACGTCCCATCTCATCGCGCACCGACCTGTCCGAGGGCGGAATGTCGAGGGAGTCTTCTCTTCGATCCAATTGATCGAACACCTCATGGTGCGCCGGGCTTAGACTCGTTGGTCTGCACGATGTGTGGTCATCGTGGAATGAGGGCACGCCCCGGCTTGCTTCTCCTCGCTCATGATGGGGATGAATATTGTTTCACTTACGGGCCGTCGCTATCGACAGTCACCATTATCCTATCCAGGACGGTGATGCATCTCTTTCCGCGGAACATGTCCCCGGTTCAGTTGGCCTCCTATGTCGCGGAATGGGTACTGCTCACAGGACGGGAAGAGGGCACCATCGAGCTAGCTCGTGAACCGGTCGTTCTGTCGGACTGCCACGAGTATTTGCACCGCTCTCAATTTGCGGTGTTTTCAGACAGGGCTGTATTTTCTGGTAACAAACGACTATCCGCCTAGCCGCACTCGTCGGTCTTTCCTTTAGATTTGGCACGTCCAACCGCACAGCGAAGATCGAGAGGCATAATGCACGGCCATCGTCTAGGTAAGGAGTTGACACCATTCTCCATATCATGATATTGAGAATGGTATTCACTTCCATGGTGACTGTTGTTGCATGTGCAGCTGCCAGGCAGAACCCCCGGTTTCCCGGAGCCCACGATGAATCGACCGTGGGCTTTTTGTTAGCGCAGAGAAGGGAGTTCTCAACGATCACAATTGCCTCTGTTCCTACCCGACTAGATTCAGGGATCAAGAACCACTTTCATGATGGAGGCGGGCCAACACCACAGAAGACGCAGCAGCATCTCAACCTTTCTTTCACACCCTTGAATCAAACAATGATGCCCCTATTTGCTAGCCATACCGCTCGCGTCCAGGACTCTCTCACGGAACGCATCCAAACCTTCCTAACAGGCAATCTGAGAAACCGCATCACTCTCAAGGAACTCGCGCGCTTTCTTGGGTATTCGGAGAAATACAGCTCCGAGTTCTTTCAACTGCAGATGGGCACATGCTTCTCACATTACCTCAAACGTCTTCGCATCATGAAAGCCAAGCACATGCTCGTCGGAGATGGAGCGTCCGTCACACACATCGCCGAGGA
>JBEVJJ010000091.1:0-8272 GCA_040510255.1 Nitrospiraceae bacterium
GCTTTTTTTGCCCTGTTGCGTCAAGTATACACGTCTTTATTTAATCTATATTAGATCACGGCAAGCCCTAAATTGGAGGAGGAAGATCGATGGGGACAAGACGGCCGGTAAGGGAGGTACAACGGGTTGCCTCGGTGGTGCTCATTGTTGCGTGCATGACGGTTACCACGACGGTGGGATGCGCGAGGGTTCCATACGTCACGCGCACGGTCCATCAGGACGAGCGGGTAATTACGACCCTCCAGCAGGAGGTCAAATCGCGATCCTATACACATCCGGTTCAAGTGACCAGTGGCGATATCGCCAGCATTCTGAGGGGGTTCTCCGTACGAGAGCAGCAGCGCCTACCGTTGCGATGGTTCGCGGAGGAGAATCCCCCGAAACCATTGTTGCGAGAAGATGAGATTCAACTTCTGGCGCCCCATCTCGCGAAAGCCCTGCAGGAGGCGGACACGAATGAACGGGCACATTTTGAAGTGCGGATGCCGGGCCCAAATCCTCAATACGATCGGGACATCGTAGCGGGTTGGGTTGCAGTTCGTGAGTCGTACCTCTATCTCAACCTCGAACATTTCCGCACCTATGTCCCCATCCGCGGGTCCGACCTGTACGACCGCACCTATCCGACACCCCCGCCTCCAGCTCGGGATTACATTCTCTATTTCGAGCCGGGGCGCTTTTGGATCGAGGACGATCACGGCGTGCGCACGGTGGAATTTCGACAATTTCTCAAATCGGTGGAAGCCGGCGGAAGAGACTTTCCACGGGTTCCTGTCATCGCACCCTGAGGAGATGTCTATTGTCACCAAACATTCAGGGCACGATCAATACAGGAGACGGACCTCATGATCACGACATGGCTATCGGGTATTACTCCTTGTCACCGGATCGTTATCCGCACCCTCTTTCAATTCCTGATCGCGATCTGTGGACTCATGAGTTGGACCGGGCGTGCGCTCGCTGCGGACGCGGGCAAGATGATAGAGAAAGATGGAAAGTATGTATTCGTGGAAAGCATGGATCCCGCCACCAAGTTGCTGCTCGAGCGTGCCGCCAAACAGGGGATCATCACGTCCGAGGAGCATGAGCAGGTCCTAAAGGAGTCGGAGGAACGGACCTATCTGTTGTCGCCGAGCTTCAGAGGGTGGTACGACAGAGGGTTCAACTTCTCCATGAACGACAATGCATTCTTTCTCAAGATCCGGGCACGGTTCCAAGCTCGATTTACGCAACGCTGGCGAAACGAGGCCTACAGAGACCCAGGCGAAGCCAAGAATTTTCCAGAGCTCCTGGGGGTATTCGGGGACTACCGGGCCAATCGTTCGGAGGAACAGGCATCTTCCTTCAATCTGCGCCGCGCGCGCATCTATTTTATGGGACATCTGTTCAGTCCGGACTTCAAATACTTCATCCAGTTGCGCGGTGAGACCGCGGAGAACTCGCAATCTCCAGGCTTTATCCAGTTGTTTGACTTCAACTTCACCAGCACCCATTTCAACTGGGCCCACGTGATGTTCGGCCAGTACAAAGTGTTCTTCAATAGATCACAGATTAACTCCACTGCTTCGATGGAATTCGCGGAGCGGGCCTTGGTACAGGACGCCTTCACTGCCAGCGGGCTCGATCGTCGGGATATCGGTATTACGATCATGAACGACGAAGAAGTCTATCCCGTGAACTACTATTTCGGGATCTTCAATGGAGCTGGACCAAGCTTCAATCGATTGGGCACGTTCTTGAGCGAGGAGCCAACCGTCGGCTGTCCGGGCGGAACCACGGGGCAGAATCCGTTTCCTTCACCTGCCGGTTGTCCCGCTCCCCAGCGAAATATCAATGCGAATACGAGAGTCGATATTGATCGACTGATGCTCACGGCGCGGCTGAACTTCAATCTTATGGGCCGGCCAGGGTATGGAGAAGGCGACAACTTCTATTCGGAGACGCCTCAAATGGCAGTGGGCGGGGGATTGGCCTGGAATCCGGCCGTGAACACCCAATCGAACAGCTCCTTCATCGGGACGGATCTCGCCAATCTGAACTTCCGACGACAACTCGCGGCGTTTGGTAATGGCCGGCAGTTGGGTTGGGGCATTGTCGACTATACCACTTATGCGTTTGACACCGTCTTCAAGTACAGAGGATTCTCGTTTCAGGCCGAATACTATTTCAAGAACATCAACAGACATCAGAAGGGACGTCCGTGCGTCAATGCCGCGCTGGTTGGAGGCGCGCCAGTCGGCGCCTGTACGGCTTTCGCTCCGCAAGAACTGGGCAATGCGACCGGCTGGTACGTCCAGACCGGCTATTATCTCATTCCTCGCTATGTGGAATTGGCGGGACGCTATTCCTTGTGGGATCCCGACACTCACTCCGGCGACGACATGATCAAGCAGGCGGACATCTCGCTCAATTGGTTTCTGAACGGGACCTACGACCATCAGATCATGGTGACCTACACGAACGTGGCAATCGGGACCGGTGGCTATGCGATCGGGCGAAGCGCTCCCTTGCCGCCCGGATCAGGAACCGTTCCCCTCGATGCGAGAGGCGGGACATTGGTTGAAAACATGATCCGTGTGCAATACCAGATATTTTTTTAGTACAGGTGATGATCTCAGGGTCATTGCTCTCGCACTGTGGATAGAGAAGGAGAGGCATTATGCTTCATCGACACTTCCAAAAGAAAAGGATACTGCCGGCTATGAAGAAATATATTCTCTTTTTATGCATCTTGATCTCAGTCACGTTATGCGATCACGTTCAGGTCTCCGGAGCTTTCGCCGAGGAGTTGAGTATTGCGGCGGCGTCGGATCTGAATTATGCCATCAAAGAGGTGATTGCCAAGTTCGAGGTGGCCCATAGCACCAAGGTCAAACTCTCGCTCGGATCATCGGGGAACTTTTATTCGCAGCTGCAAAACGGGGCCCCGTTCGACCTGTATTTCTCGGCCGACATTGGATATCCGAAGAAACTGGAAGAGGCCGGTCTCACGGCGCCGGGCACGCTCTATCGATACGCAGTCGGCCGTATTGTCTTTTGGGTCCCGGCCGGGTCGAAAGTGGATGTCCAGCAAGGACCGGAGGCATTGCGCAACCCCGGGATCAAGAAGATCGCCATCGCCAATCCCAAACATGCCCCCTACGGCCGTGCCGCCGTGTCAGCGATGCATCATTACAAGGTCTATGATGAAGTGAAGGACAGACTGGTCTTGGCCGAAAACATTTCGCAGGCGGCGCAGTATGTGGAATCGGGAGCGGCGGATTTCGGCATCATCGCTCTTTCTTTGGCTCTCGCGCCCACGATGAAGACGGCGGGGCGATACTGGGAGGTCCCGTCTGAAGCGCATCCGGCTCTTGAGCAAGGAGCGGTAGTTCTGAAACAATCGCACAATCAAGAGGCCGCGAAGCAATTTCTTGAATTCATGAAAGGCCCAGAGGGCCAAGAGATCATGAGACGTTATGGCTTCACCCTGCCGAGTGAGTAACAACATCGTCACCGTCTTCGCGGCGGCGGTGTGCATCCTCTCGTATGCCGGTTGTAGTGAGGCGGTGAAATTGGTCCGCGATACCGGCCAGGGCGGGGTGGTCACCTATTCCTATAGGCAGGACAGGGGAGGCCATTTGGGATCGCCCTATAGAAAGCAGGCGCTCAATCTAATACAGACCAAGTGTGGAGCGGGTTCTCGAATCATTCGGGAGGGCGAGGCGAAGGGGTACACCAGTGCCGGTATGGGCACAATTGAGGGAACAGAAGACGAGGAGAGGGGCAGGCGTTGGGGGATTCAATTCGAATGCAAGACCGGCGGCAGCGACGGTCAAGGACAGGGCAAACCGCCGCTCTGACGAAGAACGTCCCCTCCGTTTAGAAGCGCAAGGTCCGGAAGGGGTCGGTGTCGATCAAGAACGAAGTCACTTCTGCAAAATGTTAGTCGAAGCCCACAACCACGGTCGAGTGGCATCGATCGTCACAAACCAGGAGGGAAGCTATGAAACTGAGCGCACGGAACCAATTTCAGGGGACGGTCACGAAAATCACCGAGGGACAAGCGATGGCCGAGGTGACGGTGAAGGTGGGGAATCTCGAATTTGTGGCGGCGATTACGGAAGGATCAGTCAAGAATATGGGACTCAAAGCGAATGACACGGTGACCGTCGCCGTCAAGGCTACCGAAGTCATGATCGGGAAATAGGCGATTCTTGATCGTATCGCCCTCGGGTTTTCATGGTGAAGCACCTCTTACTCTTGTGATTCCTGCATGACGCGCGGACCGGTCTTTCTGGCGGACGGCGGGCGTATGTCTCAAAGATTGTAGAGCCTTGACCAGACGGAGGAATCCTCGCGCATGAACTGGACCGCGGTCGTGATGACTCTTGAACTCGCGATACTCACGGCGGGTCTTTTGCTGGTAATCGGCCTGCCGATCGCCTACTGGATCAGTTTCTCCCGCTGGCGATGGAAGTTTCTGGTCGAGTCGATCGTGGCACTCCCCCTGGTGTTGCCACCGACGGTGCTCGGCTTTTACATCCTGGTCGCGATTGGGCCGCACAGTCCCGTCGGACAATTCTATACGGATCTAGTGGGGCATGGGTTGCCGTTCACGTTCGAGGGAGTCCTGTTTGCTTCCATCTTGTACAGTTTACCTTTCACGGTTCAACCGTTTTCCAGCGCATTCGACCAGGTCGATCGGCGGCTGATCGAAGCCTCCTGGACGCTCGGAGTCTCCAAATTCAAGACCTTCATCAAGTTGATCCTACCGTTGTCGGTCACGGGGGTGGTGACCGGCTTCGTGCTCAGTTTTGCCCATACGTTGGGAGAATTTGGTGTCGTGCTCATGGTAGGAGGCAATATACAGGGGGTGACTCGGACCGTCTCGATCGATATTTATGATGAGGTCCAGGCCCTGAACTACAGCGCGGCAGGGGAGATGTCACTCTTTCTTCTTGTCCTGTCCTACGTGATCCTCCTCCTCGTCTATTCCTTAAACCGATCGGTATGGGCAGCATGGCCGCAGAAATGAACTTGGACTTCAGGAAGTCGTTCCCGGGCCGTGTTACGGTCGAGGCCCGGCTCACGATGATGCTGGAGCAATCCACTGCTCTGATACTGTTCGGACCTTCAGGATCCGGAAAGACGACCATTCTGCGCTCACTGGCCGGACTCGAATGGCCCGAACAGGGCTCGATCCGATTTATCTCCAGGACCTGGCTCGATACCACAAAGGGAATCCGCGTCGTGCCACAGGATCGGGAAATCGGATATATGGCCCAGGACTATGCGTTATTTCCCACCTATTCCGTCGCCGGCAACATCGGTTTCGGACTCGACCATTTGACGTCCGGTGCGCGGCAACACCGCGTGGCTGAGGTCGTCGATCTGCTGCAGTTACGAGGGATGGAGCGTCTCAGGCCGAGGGAACTGTCGGGCGGGCAGCAGCAGCGAGTGGCATTGGCCAGAGCCATCGCCCGCAGGCCGCAACTGCTCTTGCTGGATGAACCGCTGTCCGCCCTCGATGCGCCCACCAGGATCGGGCTTCGCGGTGAGTTGCGCGCCTTGCTGAAGAAACTCGCTCTCCCATCGATCATCGTGACGCATGAGTGGGCGGAAGCGCTGGCGCTCGGAGATGTCATCTCCATTGTGGGGGAAGGCAGAATTCTCCAAACCGGTCGTCCCCAAGACGTGTTCAGCCGTCCAGACGATGTGACGATCGCCAAGATTGTCGGCATCGAAACAGTGGTCGCCGGACGGATCTCGAAGATCACCCAGGGATTGGCGACGGTTGAGGTGGGAGGAGTCATGCTGACGGCCATTGCTGCGGACGATCGGCAGGAAGAGGTCTTTGTCTGTATCCGGGGAGAAGAGGTGACGTTGGAGCGCAACGGGGCAGCCAGTACGAGCGCGAGGAATCATCTTCCCGGAAGAGTGGTGGGGATTAATTCGCTGGGGGCAATGGCGAGAGTGACGTTGGATTGTGGGTTTCCCCTGGTGGCGATCGTGACCCGGTCGTCGGTGGAGGAATTCGGGTTGGTGGCAGGCCAGCACACCATTGCGGCAGTGAAAGCGGGGTCGGTCCATCTGGTTCCCAGGCGGGATTCCTAGGGGAGTCGTAAAGAAGGGCGGTAGAAAGCTAAAACACTCCCGCGATTGCCGTGCTTAGTTTGTCCTGAACGATAGGAGAGGCTTCTTCAATATCGAGCTTTTTCTGAAGAACATGACCGACCGAGCGCATCTCGTAGACCTGAGGTCCGCCACTGGCTCCATTGCGTTCGGTGATGCGGATATCGGAGATGCATACGTAGGTCACACCTTCTTCCTCGGGCGGCGCCGTCATGCCGGGATGTCCTCCACCCCGCATGGCAGCAGCCATGATGGCATTCATGTCCGGCATACCTCCGGCTCCCATGCCGACCATCCGTCCGCCCATGGCGCCGGCCATCATACTACGGACCATCTGGGCTGGATCACCGCCACCACCGCCGACAGGCCCCGCAAGGCTGGTTCCGCCACTTCCTAGTCCTGTTCCGAATCCGCTTTTGGCAATTGCTTCCGCACTCAGGCCAGGGGCCGCTGTGTGGCAATAGACGATCTGTGCCTGAAGCCAATAGCCGGCCCGAGCCGGATCCGTGACGATCTGGTAGCCTTTGCCGGAAAGACGCGGGGACAGACTGGTCAAGGCTACGCTCTGGTTCTCAGACGTGTTGCGGGTTTGCACATGGATGGCACGCTCCCCGCTGGGCGGCAGGAGGATGGAATTGCTATTCATCAGACCTGATCGTAGAACGTTCGAACAGCCGACATCGACGCTGAGTAGCAGGCCCGCTGATATGACCAGGTTGGCTACGCGCAGTCGTATGCGAGATGTGGCGGTCATGCTCTAGAAATGTCCCGCGACTGCTGCGCTTAATTTTTGCTGCAAGAGGGGAGTCGCCTCGGCTTCATCCAGTTTCTTTTGGTGGACACTTGCGGCGATTCTGGTCTGATACACACCGGCCGCCGCAGTCACTGATTGGGCGTTAGACGCAACGGTTGTCGTGACCATGCGATCCGTGATTTGGAGATCGGCCACGCAGGCGTAGTTGACATTCTCGTTCGCAGAGGGCCGTGACGGACCGCCAAACATATTCCCGACGGCGCTGCCAACAGAACTGATCGCCCCTAGCCCCAGACTTGCCGCACTTCCGGCGATCGCGCCCTGCGGACCGGCCATGCTTGCCATTCCCGCCACAGATTGAAGGCCAGACATGATCGAACTGCCCAGTCCTGAGCCATACCCGCTCGCAACCATGTCTTCGACTGGTAGTTCCGGCTTGGTGAGGTTGCAATAGACGATGTTGGTCAGGACGACATACTGTGCCGCACTAGGATCCTGTACGATGTGATAACCCTGCGAGGACAGTCGCGAGCTGAGATCGGTGAGCGTGACGGCCTGATTGTCGGAAGAGTTCCGGTTTTGGATGAAGACCTTGGTGGAATTCGAGGGCGGCAACATGAGCGTATTGCTTGTCAGAAGATCCGTGTCGCGAATGTTGCCGGCACAACTTGTGAGAAAGAGAGTCAGGCAGCACAGCAGCGTGACACGGTAGGAGAACAAATCCACCTATTCTCCGTTCTGGACTGATAACCCGGGGAGCGACGAGCGCCGCATTCTAGCCACACCCAACAGGTTTTTCAATCGATCTTCCATCCAAAAGTTCTTCCCCAAGTTCTGTGGATATCCTTGTTGATAGGGTGGAATGCGAAGGCCAAGTAACAGTCCAGACCTCACCTACGACCTCGTTGCCTAATTTTTATGCATTGAGCCGCATGAGAATGCCTCCACAAGATGTTGTGGAGACATGGTAAGTGTAGGGAATATCATACAAACTCTCATGACCCACCGGCATAAAGGAAACCATCCCCAGTTCATTCTCTATCCAGGAGTTCTGCGCGCAAGGGCGCATCACCAGTGAGAAGACCCGTCTATTCACAGGCCCCTGAACGGCCTGGGGATGCACGTATTTTTCGGGAAGATTTTCCCCTCTGCTTTTGGTTGAGGTTCATTGCTCGGATCGCGGATTCGTCCTGGTTGCCCCCAGACATCCCCTTGACAAAATATTGGGGCGTGTGTAACCATTGGTTACACAATGCGACCAACGGACTTCAAACAGATCCGCGAACAGCTCGGACTTACGCAGCAACAACTCGCTGATGCGCTTCATACGACAAGGGTATCCATTGCCCGATATGAAACCGGCGCGAGAAAGATTGCCGGCACTGTGCAGGTTGCACTGGAGCA
>JBEVJJ010000092.1:0-3462 GCA_040510255.1 Nitrospiraceae bacterium
CGTGGGGGTGACCCTCATCATGGAAGGGTTCGACGTGCATGTCCCAAAGGGCTACATCTATTTTGCCATGGCGTTTTCGGTGGGCGTCGAAATGCTTAACATCCGCATGCGCAAGAAACGTGGGGCACAGGTCAAATTGCATCGCAGATACGCTGAGGGGCTGCAGCAGAAGAGAAGCTAACGACTCGGGCCGGAAGCATACAGGTATCGTGCCCCGGTTCGACGTCACTCAGTTCACCATGAATTGTACAAATATTAACCAGTTCGTAACACATGCCTCGGCCCTCTCTCCTTACAGTCGTCACCAGTGACGGGAACAGGCTGCCGGCAACAAGGCGATCCTCGACCGTCCGGCGACACTCGTCCCCACCTGGGTACAAGCCGCAATCACTTTTGCATGAGGACTCGGACCCCTAAGCGGATGGAAACGAATCGGTCATCACCGACATCCCATCGCACCCTGAGGCTCGCACCGTGACCGGACATGCGTTCACGCCTGTGCCATGACCCACGCCGCTGTCGAGAAGCCCATGAACATGCCGCACAGCCCGCTTCTGACTGTCGACAGGGGTACGTGTTATGTCCTCTTTGCCTATAACGTCGGGCGCAGCCTCGATCTGGATGCGGCGGAACGGCGTGTCACAGCCATCAAAGAACGCAGCCGGATCAAGCACAATCGCCGCGCCCCCTCCTATTTCGATTTCAGTCCTGCCCCGCTCCGCATGACCCAGGAGATCGAGCCCCTTACCATCGGCGGCTATCGCACCAGTTCCGGAGTCGATCTCCTTCTTTACGATTTCGGAGCCGTCTCGGTCACCTATAGTCTTCCGATCGAAGGTGCATTCGCTCACCTCTTGTCGCTCAGCCTCGATCTGTATGAAAACGCGCTCCTGCTGGCCGATTCCCGAAGACAGGTTGATGAGCTCATCCGAGCACTGGAGGATGCGGTGGAACGACCGTACATCGACGATGCCGTCGAGGACTTCGCCATCTTTCACATCGAGGCCTCTACGCCCGCGGACTGGAGAGAACGGCTTACCATGGATCATGCCCAGGCCATCGCGCAAATGCTTCGGTCCGAAGCGCAAGTTTTGGCGGAGGAGGAGGTTCGTGATGCGGTGGCTCAGCAGATCTGCTTTGGAACGGACGACGTGACCGTCATCGACTGGAACGCAGCGCTCGTGGTCGGGCGGGAAATGGACGATGTGCGGGCAGTGCTGGAGTTCGCCAACGTAGAGCTACTGGAAATGCGGCTTCTCGATAAACAACTCGACCAGTCACTCGATCAGGCATACGACGCGTTATCCAAACGACAATGGAATCGAATGAGGCTGCCTGGGACGTTTCATACGGATGTTCGCAGCATTGCGCGGTTGCAGGTCGACAGCGCCATTCTCTTTGAGCGCGTGACCAACACGCTCAAACTCCTGGGAGACCAGTATCTAGCCCGTGTGCACCGTCTGGTCTCACAACGATTCCATCTTGAATCGTGGGACGCGAGTATCTCGCGCAAACTTCAGACCCTCGAAAGCATTTACGGCAAGATGACCGACAACGCTGCGACGAAACGCGCCGAGGTCCTCGAATGGATTATTATTGTCCTGATCGCGGTATCCATCGCCGTATCGTTCCTACCAGGCTCTCCCGGACACTAGCCGCGCCTTGAGCCCAGCGAGCATCCTGCGAGACGCACGGTGTGTTGGGCAAGGAGCACCACGTCTGCCTCCCATCTTCCCCTGCTTGATGCAGCAACCCTCCTACTGTTAGAAGAGAACGTTGCCTGGTCCGATTCAGGTGGAGGCCGTCCATGTCCTTGCCGATTGAAAAGTCGTCCGCCGACGTATTGCCACGAGAGGTGCTTCGCCGACGAACCTTTGCCATTATTTCGCACCCGGACGCGGGAAAAACGACGCTGACAGAAAAACTTCTGTTGTATGCAGGCGCGGTGCACCTGGCGGGAGCCGTTCAGGCACGTTCGCATCAGCGTCGGGCTACGTCCGACTGGATGGAGTTGGAGCAGGCTCGTGGGATATCGATCACCTCCACTATGCTGCAGTTCGATTACGATGGCACGCGCGTGAATCTCCTCGATACGCCCGGCCACCAGGATTTCAGCGAGGACACCTATCGCACGCTCATGGCCGTGGATAGCGCCGTCATGGTGCTCGACGGCGCCAAGGGCATCGAGCCGCAAACCAAGAAGCTCTTCGCCGTTTGCCGACGACGGGGCATTCCGATCCTCACATTCATCAACAAGATGGATCAGCCGGGACGCCAGCCCTTCGAACTCCTGGACGAGATCGAGCGTACGCTGGGCATGACAGCGGTTCCCTTTAATTGGCCCATCGGCGAGGGGGCGTCATTTCAAGGACTGTACGACCTTCGGGAACGCCAGGTATTGTTCTTTGAACGCACGGCGCACAATCAACGCCGCGCTCCGATGCAGATCGATACGTTTCCTCATCCACGTCTGGCTGAGAAGCTCGGTGAAGCCTATGGTCCACTTCAAGAAGAGATCGGCCTGCTGACCGGCGCAGGCACTGCGTTTGATCACACCCGGTTTCTTGCCGGCGATCTCACGCCGGTTTTTTTCGGCAGCGCGCTGACCAGCTTCGGCGTCGGGCCCTTCCTGGATGCCTTCATCCATCTCGCGCCCCCTCCAGGACCTCGCCCGAGCACGCAGGGACTGGTATTGCCAACGGACGAGGCCTTTTCCGGCTTCGTGTTCAAGATCCAGGCAAATATGGACCCCCAGCATCGCGACCGGATGGCATTCCTGCGCATCTGTTCGGGGCGTTTCGAAAAGGACATGATGGTCTATCATCCCCGGTTGGGCCGCAAGATCCGGATGACGCGGCCTCACCGGTTGTTCGGACGAGACCGCGAAACGATCGAAGAGGCGTTCCCGGGTGATGTGGTCGGATTGGTCAACCCCGGCCTGTTTGCCATCGGCGATACGCTCTGCGCATCCGGATCTCTGGCCTTTGACCCGATTCCTCATTTTCCTCCCGAATGCTTCGCTGTCCTCCGCACGCAGGACATTTCCAAGTACAAGCAATTCCAAAAGGGACTACAGCAACTCGAAGAAGAAGGGGTCATGCAAATCTTCTTCTCACCCGACCACGTGCGCCGCGAGCCGATCCTCGCTGCTGTTGGAGAACTTCAGTTCGATGTCGTGGTATCGCGCCTTCAGAGCGAGTACGGCGTCAAAACTTCTGTTGAGCGACTGCCTCATACCCTCGCCCAATGGATCAGCGGAGATGCCCGCAGGATTGCGGATGCCTATTGGCCGGCGGACACGCTCCGATTGGTTGACAGAAACGGGCATCAGGTCATGCTGTTTCCTTCTGAACATCTACTCGCATACTGCATCAAATCGAATCCGTCCGTAGAGTTTCGGCCGGCGCCCCCTGATGAATCATCAACAGCCAAGGATGGCGCACCGATCCTTTCAAGTTAAGC
>JBEVJJ010000093.1:0-10255 GCA_040510255.1 Nitrospiraceae bacterium
TTGAGCTCGCACTCCACCGGGCCCATCACGATCGTCACATGAATGAAAATCTCAAATGGTTGGCCACCGCGGTTCGGTGTATCGGAGAGGGAATCATGACGACGGATCGCGACGGGCGTATCACCTGCATGAACCCGGCGGCAGAAGACATCGTGGGGTGGAACCAGCGGGAGGCCATAGGAGTCAGTCTTGCGACAGTCATTGGTTTTGGTCCGGAAGGAAACTTGCGAGAGATGGAAAGTCCCGCGACGAAGGCCATGAACGAAGCCCATCTCGTGAGGATCACTGGCTCAGTCCTCCCATCGAAAACTGAGGCGCGCCGGCATATCGTGGGAAGTGTTGCTCCCATTCTCGATGACCTCGGGATGGTTATCGGATCCGTGCTGGCCTTTCACAAGCATCAAGAGACCCTACAATGTGGACCCCACGAGACCCCGACGGGGGAAGGGGGAGAACAGGAAGGTCGACTGGGCGCGCCGCAAGGGATTGTCAACCTCTGCGCGTGGTGCAAGCGCGTCCCTGACAAGTCCGGCGAATGGTACGATCTGGAAACCTTTGTCACCGAACGATCGTCTCTCCAGTTCAATGGCGGCTTGTGCCCAGAATGCATGAGCAAGTGTTTTCCCGAGAACGGCATCCTCTGATATGCAAATCCATCCAGGTCTACCCCTGTCCCAGATCTCGGCATCCCCTCGCCTCGCCTTAGCCTGAACGTTCATTCGTTCGGACGCACAGCCGAAAGAGCCTCCCTCTTGGTGCGTCTTTCCCTAGGCCGCATCCGTCATGAAATCTTCTCCTACAGCCATATAGACATCTATTGGTGACTAGAAGCCTGATCGGACGAAAGGATCCCGCTCTCGGACGAAGATCCATCTAGTAGGCTCGGATTCGCATGCGCGGTCGTGACTCGCGTCTGGTCACTAATGCTACGCGGTCCGGCGGACGGGATCCTGGTGATCAGGCTGGTTGAAGAGGTCTCCCTCCAGAAAGCGAGTGCCATCCAAGCATTGCCTTCTTGACGCCTGCTGACTCATTGTATTGATATTGGTGTGAAGTGACTGAAATCATTCGGGAATGTGAGACGTGCGGAGAAAAGGGTTGATTTGCAGGAGGCATGAGTAGTTAACTGTGAGCTGAAAACGCCCGCCAGGAATCCTCCTTGCGAGGTATCACAATCGCCACATACTGGCTAGAGGAACAAGAACCCATGAAGGTCGGCGGCTATCCGTGGAAAGGCGTGTTTGCCGGATGTGTCACAGTCGCCCTAGTGGTAGGGTGTGCGGGAGATCAACATTGGCGCTCCTCGATGGAAAAAGGTCATGAAGCCCTGCGTGCGGGACAGTATGCGCGGGCGGAGGAGGAGTTCTCCAAGGCACGGGATGAAGCCAAGACGATTGACCCCAAAGGCAAGCGACTCGCCGACAGCTTGAGCCAGCTTGGGGAGGTGAAGCGCGACCTTGGACAGTACGCGAAGGCGGAATCGTTGTTTCAGGAGGCTCTTGGGATTCGCGAGTCCGTGTTCGGTCCAAATCATGCCGAGACGGCGTCAAGCCTGACGGATCTGGGCGAACTCTATAGGGTACAGAGGCTGTATACCCAGGCAGAGGCGTTCCATCAGCGGGCGCGGGAAATCCGTGAGAAAGTCTACGGGACGGACCATAGTAAAACGGCCGAGAGTCTGAACAACATCGCAGTCACCTATCAGGATCAGGGACGCTTGGCCGATGCGGAACCGTTGCTACAGCGCGCGCTCGGTATTCTAGAGAAGAATCCAGGGCCGGAACACAGTCTGACCGCGATCACCCGTGATAATCTGGCGCAATTGTACCAAGCCCAAGGACAAAATGAGCGAGCGATGCCGCTTTACCAGCGGGCTCTAGCCATTCACGAAAAAGCATTCGGTCCGGAACATCCGATTGTCGGCCGGAATCTGATCAACCTGGCGGGCACGTATAAGGCGCAAAATCAATATGCCCAGGCTGAGGCGCTGTACCTGCGCGCCATACGAATTTTCAAAAAATCGCTGGGCCCGGACAATCTCGAGCTTGCGAATGCCCTCAGTCATTTGGCGCAACTCTATGAATTTCAAGGGTTGTATTCACAGGCAGAACCGCTGTATCAGCAGGCGTTGATAATCAGGGAGCGGAGCCTGGGAGCTGAGCACCCGCAGTTGGCGATAGAACTGAACAATTTGGCCAGCCTCTATCAATCGCAGAATCGGTTGGATCAATCTGAAGAGGTGTATAGACGCGCGCTCGGTATTTTTGAGAAATCTGCGGGGCAAGAACGCCAAGGATATGCCAAGACACTGAAGAACTATGCGTCCTTGCTCAGGCGTAAGCAGCGGACAGGCGAAGCCGAACGGCTAGAGGAGCGTGCAAAGTCCGTGCTGAAACGGCTGTCATTGGAAAACCAAAACAGAGGCAGCACTGCCGGAGATCTGCCGCAACTACTTCCGATTCCCTGACATTTCTTGTCCTTGGTGGGCATCTGCTCCGGACCTACGTCACACCTGCTTCTTAGGATTTGTGTCTCAGCCCTTCACGGAGTACCCTCCGCTCAAGTTGGAGCGTGTGTTTCTCGATTTCTCGATAGCATTGCCGCAACGCCGTTTGCCGTGACCTGGCGCTGATGCGTGCACCCGTCCTTCACGGTCAACCAGAGCCCATTGAGTCCATCCCCCAGAATCTCCTACACTACGTTCTCTTACCAGCAGGTTGATCATCGAGAGGAGTGCCAGCATGATGCGTTCGGTCGTGATCACGATTGCGATTATCTCCCTAGGAATGACGGGTTGTGCCTCCAAACGAGAGCCGAAGCCTTTTCAATTGCTGGCGGCCGAGTTTGTATCCCCGGTCAATATTACGAAGCCTGTCGACGCGAAAAGCGCGGTCATTGGTATCACGATCAAGTCGAATAAATGGCCCCCGAAAACGGAAAACCGGCTGTACCTAGTTCGGGTAGATTCCGACGGCAACCTGTATCGGGGAAACAAACTCATTCCTACCAGTGTGATTGCGTCCGCGGCAGGCGCGAGCGGAGGAGGGACGGTGTACGTGCAGAATATCCAGCCCGGTCGGTATGCCGCCGTCGCGTACAGTGAATCGGCGCGAGGCTACGGAAAAAACAAGGAGTTGACGCTCTTTCTCTTCTCACGCGATCTGGTGAAACAGACGGACACGACCGTATCCGCGGGGACGATCGCATTCATGGGCGAATATGAATTGGGTCCCGACACGATGATCCTCAAGCCACAGGCTGCCGATGATGTGCAACAACATTATTTTGAAGTGTTCTGGGGCAAGTCGTTGCAGCAGGTGGTCGAGGATCTGAATCAGATTGGAACGCCTGCGTATTTCGGATTCCATACGTTGGGTGCGGTGAGAGGCAGCCGCGATGCCAGCGCTGAAGAGCAGTTTCTTAATACGGCCAGGCATCAACTGGAACCCGGCTGGACAGCAGTGATCGAACGCCGTCTTCCATCCATCAAAGTGGAGAAGTGAACATTGCGGGTATGTGTTCAGGTTTAGGCCAGGACATGAAGGCGCAATTCCTTCCTAGCCACCAACCTGATCTTTCAGATCACTTCTTTTCTCAGCATGAACCGCCTCACCCGGCCTCATCGTTGCACCTCCTACATGGTGATTGTAAGGTACGGTGGAGTGTAGGGGAGAAGGGACACGAATTGGCAAAGATGTCGTTCACGCGCCGTAACGGGCAAGTTCCGAGCCACTCACTGAAGAGACACAGGTTACGGTGGTGATCCCGCAAGATTCTGCAGTAAGACATCCTGCGCGATCCGCTGCTTGCGTCCTCGCGGCCGGCAGCGGACGTAGGTGCCGTTTTCCCGTAAGATCCAAGCGTGCGTGTTGTCTTTGAGATAGGTGAGGAGCCCCTCATTGATCACGCGCTGTTTGAGTTCCTTTTCGAGTATCGGGAAGGCGGCTTCGATCCTGTGGAAGAAATTCCGTTCCATCCAATCCGCGCTCGAGAGGTACACCAGCTCGTCGCCGTCGTGATGGAAATAGTACACCCGGCTGTGCTCAAGAAATCGTCCGACGATGGAACGAACCTGAATGTGATCCGACAGGCTACGGACTCCCGGGCGCAATGCGCAGGCGCCCCGCACGATGAGGTCGATTTTCACTCCTACCTGGGATGCGGCATAAAGCGCTTGAATGATCTGCGGGTCGAGGAGCGCGTTCATCTTTGCCATGATACGCGCCGGCCTGCCCTTCCGCGCAAATGTGGCCTCCCGTTGGATACAGGTGAGCAAGGTCTTATGCAGGGTGAAGGGTGATTGCAAGAGACGTTTGAGCTTGCCAGGCTGTCCCAGCGAGGTCAGCTGATGGAAGATCTTGTGCACATCCTCTCCAATCGAGGGATCGCAGGTCAGCAGCCCGAAGTCGGTATACAATTTGGCGTTTCGCGCGTGATAGTTTCCGGTTCCCAAGTGAACATAACGGCGCAATGTCCTGCCTTCCCGTCTCACGACGAGGACCATTTTCGCGTGAGTCTTGTAGCCAACCACGCCGTAGACGACATGGGCGCCGGCCTCTTCCAGATCGCGAGCTAACTCGATATTGGTTTCCTCGTCGAATCGCGCGCGCAACTCAATGACGATGGTAATCTCTTTTCCGGCTTCTGCGGCCTGCACCAGGGACTTGGCAATATCCGAATCAATTCCCGTGCGGTACAACGTTTGCTTGATCGCCAAGACTTTCGGGTCCTCTGCAGCTTGACGAATGAATTCCTGGACCGGAGCAAACGATTGGTAAGGATGATGCAGAAGCAGGTCACCACTGCTGATCGCGTCAAAAATGTCCCTCCGTGGGAGAACTGCCGGAGGCAGGCTGGAGATAAACGGGCGATATTTGAGATCGGGCCGATCAACGAGGTCCGGAATGGTCATCAGCCGATGAAGATTCACCGGCCCGTTGCACTGATAGACATCTTCCCGCGACAGCTCAAACTCGCCCATCAAGAATTTCACCATTTCATCGGGACAGTTGTCGGCCACTTCCAACCGTACCTCATCGCCGAAGCGCCTCGAGGGAAGTTCACCTTCCATCGCATGGCGAAGATCCTCCGCCGCCTCTTCATCGACGAAGAGGTTGCTGTTGCGCGTCACGCGGAATTGATAGCACCCGCTCACGTCCATGCCTGGGAAAAGCAGGCCGACGTATGCGTGGATAATGGAGGATAAAAAGACGAAGTCGTGCGGTCCCTTGCTGACCTGAGGGGGAAGATGAATGACCCGGGGAAGCAACCTTGGCACCTGCACCACCGCCGTTCCATTCACGCGACCGAATGCGTCGATCCCCTCGAGCGCCACGATAAAATTCAGGCTCTTATTGAGCAATTTGGGAAAGGGGTGAGCCGGATCCAGGCCCTGCGGGCTCAAGAGGGGCAACAGTTCACGGGTGAAATAGCGGCGAATCCATCCGAGCTGGGCCGGGCTCCAATCCGCGCGTTTGAGAAAGCGGATCTGGTGCTCCTCAAGCTGAGGGATCAGGTGATCATTCAGAATGACGTACTGCTGAGCGACCAGTTGGTGCGCCACGCTCGCGATTCGCTCGAGCTGCTCCCTTGGAGTCAGTCCATCGGGGCCGGACTGGCCCGTGCCGTGGGCAACTTGCTCCTGCAAGCCTGCGACACGGACTTCGAAAAATTCGTCGAGATTCGAACTGACGATGCAGAGAAATCTCAGCCGCTCCAGCAGAGGGACGGAGCCTGCCTGCGCACGTTCCAATACCCGCCGATTGAATTCCAGGACGCTGAGTTCACGATTGAGATAGAACTCCGGACGTGAGAGGTCGGTACCCTTCGTTCCATCCGAGGAGACGGTGGAAGCTGGTTTTGCGATCCGTGACATGCACAATTCCCTATTAGAGACCGAACACAGGGAGAGGAGACCCGAGGCTCATTTTCTATCAGAATAGTGCGGCCGTTGCGACGCTTCACACACGACGAGCGATGGAGAATGTCACATCGCCGTCGATGCCATTGACCTTCGTGACCGATGCGGACTAATCCGTTACGGCCCCTTCCGACGCCGACGACACATGGCGTGCGTATTTCCCCATCACACCGGATGTGTATCGTGGAACGGGGTGCTTCACTTTCTTCAAACGTAGCGCCAAATCCTTCTGACTCAGGGCCACGTCCAGCCGTCGTTTGGGAATGTCAAACGTGATGATATCTCCATTTTTCACCGCGGCGATCGGGCCGCCCTTGATCGCTTCTGGGGCGATGTGGCCTGCCATGAGTCCATGGGTGGCTCCGGAGAACCGACCGTCGGTCAAGAGGGCCACGGAATCACCGAGACCTGCCCCCACGATAGCCGCCGTCACGCCCAACATCTCCCGCATTCCCGGTCCCCCGGAGGGTCCTTCGTATCGGATCACGACCACATCGCCGGCCTTGATCTGGGTCGATTTAACGGCTGTGAAGGCATCCTCCTCACGATCGTAGACTTTGGCGGGCCCGCGAAACTTGAGCATAGAGTGTCCGGCGACCTTCACCACGCATCCTTCCGGCGCGAGATTCCCCTTGAGAATCACCAGCCCGCCGGTGGTTTTGATGGGATTGGACAACGGTCGCAATACTTGTTGACCGGCGGTTTCCTTCGCCCCTGCTGCCTCTTGCCCGATTGTGCGTCCGGTCACGGTCATCTGATCCTGATGCAGCAACTTGGCGTCGATGAGCCGTTTCGCCACCAACGTGGTCCCGCCTGCCGCATACAGATCCGCGGCCGTGAAACGACCGCCCGGCTTGAGATCGGCCAGGAGCGGGATTTTGCGGTTGAGTTTGTCGAAATCGTCGATCGTCAATCGCACGCCGGCTTCGCGGGCAACGGCCAATAGATGGAGCACCGCATTCGTCGAGCCGCCGGTCGTAGCCACTGCCGCGATGGCATTTTCGATCGACCGTCTAGTGATGATGTGCCGGGGGCGGATATCCTTTTTCAGCAGGTCCATCACGAGTGTGCCGGCTTCAAACGCGACCTCGTCCTTGCGTGAATCCATTGCCGGCACGCCGTTCCGTCCCATCGGCGAAATACCGAGGAACTCGAATGCGATCGCCATCGTGTTGGCGGTGAACTGACCGCCGCACGCGCCGGGCCCAGGGCAGGCATGGTCTTCCAAATCCTTGAGCTCCGTGCTCGTCATTTTGCCGGAGGCGTGTTTGCCCACTGCTTCAAACACGTCTTGGATGGTCACGTCGTGCCCTTCAAACCGACCGGGCATGATCGATCCGCCATACAGCATGAGGGAGGGAACATTCAACCGTGCCAAGGCCATCACGGTGCCGGGGATCGTCTTGTCGCAACCGGATAGGGCCACGACGGCGTCGAAGAGATGCCCGCGTGCCACGAGTTCGATCGAGTCCGCAATGACTTCCCGGCTGATGAGAGAGGCTTTCATGCCTTCGGTGCCCATGGAGATACCATCGGACACCGCAATCGTATTGTATTCGATCGGTGTGCCGCCGGCTGCGCGAACGCCTGCCTTGACTCGTTCCGACAAGCGGCGGAGATGGTAGTTGCATGGCATCACCTCGATCCAGGTGTTGGCGATGCCTACGAGCGGCCGTTCGAGGTCTGCATCGGTGAAACCAACGGCCTTCAGCATCGCCCGCGCCGGAGCCCGCCCCGGACCGTCGGTCAAATCGTGGCTCTTGTGTTTCGGATTCGAAATCATATGCACTCCTTCGCGATGAATCCGCGGTTCCGACTCGTCACGTGAGCCGCAAACTTTCGCATAGAATGGAGTAGTGGGTCAATTATGATGCATGCGTGGCACTAATGATTGCCGGTGCCATGCATGCGGTGACGTGATCTCTTCCTATCACAGGCTTAACCACCGGCTAGAGAGCTAGGTTCCATAGCATGGGAACTGTCCAACTCAGGCGCAGCAGCAGCAGGCAGTTCAGGGCTCAAAGCCCGACAAGGGGCCGGTATTCATCTGATTGTACGGGCCGGGAAAGAGATGATATGTGAAGAGGATGGACCGGCTCAGGACGGAGGCTTCTCCTATCCTGAGCTGAGCAGATCACTGCCGAGTGTTTCTTGAGGCGCTTGGGCTGCTTCTTTCACTTCGAGAGAATAGGGTCGTACTTCCTCGATTCTGTTCGAGAACATCACTGAGCTTTCTTCTCGCCATGAGGATTGCTGGGGTGCGGATTGGCCGGCGCCATTCCCTGGTGCGGATTCCCCTGTCCTTTCCCGGATCCCATGCCTCGCTCCGATCCCATGCCCTTGTGTTGCTGCATGGCCTTTTCGTGCTCGGCCTGCTCCTTGGCACGTTGCTCCGGCGTCAAGAGGGCCAGTACATCCCGGCGCGTCTTGATGGAAGTCATCCGTAGCTGAACCTGGATGTCCTCGCTCTGCTTGAGCTTCGCCTCCATGGCCCCGAGGTCGGATTTCTCATCCTCGATCAGGGCTTTGAGTTCCCGCTCGGCCACTTGAATATCGGCCTCCATTTTGATTCTGGTCTTGTCGAGGTTCAGCTGTGTGTCTTTGAGCTTCGCCACTTGATCGGGATTCAAGCCGATGTCCTTTTCATGCTTGAGCAGGTGACGAATCAGGTGACCAGCGCCGCCGTGCATCATCATTTCCATCATTCCGGCGCCCATGCTGTGGCCACCCCGACCATACCCGTCGCCATGACCGGATCTCCCACCGTATCCTTCGCCGTGGCCACCGTAGCCTTTCTCGGGATCCGCCCAGGCCGGTGAGAGCATGAGTGTACAGGCCAAGAGCGACGTCCCCGCCACCATGAATTTCTTTAGCGTCATCGTTCCCCTCCTCTTTAGAATGAAACCGTTAGTGCGTCGTGACTGCCGTGTCCAATGGAATGAGTGTAGGCATGCACATCTTAGTGTCCCGTCAAACGTCCGAGTGACCCCCCATCCGCCTTGAGCGCATTCAGCATGAACTGGATGGCCAACGCCGCGAGAAGAAGTCCCATCAAACGGGAGATGATCTTTTCCGCAATGGGATTGAGCCACTTGGCGCCCGTCGCTCCGACCGCTAATATAATGTAACTTGCAAGCCCGACGAGTACAAGACACGCCAGCAGCACCCCCCGGTGCAAGAGGGTCCCCGCCTGGGCTTCCAGCAGGATGACGGTCGAGATTGCGGCTGGACCGGCCAGCATCGGGACGGCCAGGGGTGTGATGGCGATGTCGTCCTTGCTCGTGCCGGCAGCGGTTTCTTCGGCCGTTTCCTGTACGGTCGATCGTTGTGCCCGCAGCATGTCGAGGGCGACCAAGAGCAACACGATGCCGCCGGCGATCTGTACGGCCGGCAACGTGATCCCGAGCAGTTTGAAGATAGCTTGACCGAGGAATGCAAATCCCGTCAAGAATCCCACGACCACAAAGCAGGCCATCCGGGCGGTGCGTAACCGCTGTGCGACGGAGTCGCGCTGGGTCATCGCGAGGAAGGCTGGTACCGCGGCGATGGGATCAACGATGACGAAGAGAGAACTGAAGGCGAACAATCCGTATTCGATCAGATCCATATCAGATGGGGCGCGAGAGACAATGAACACATCGGCTCTCGTTTGTGCGCACGTGCGAGTTCCACGGCGCAAAGAATAATGAGGGGCATGTCGTGAGGAATACCGAGCACCACGTCTGCGCAAGCTGGCGTGTCCGTGAGAAGGCGCTGTCTCGTGGCATCCAGTGTCTCACAAGGCTGGCGGACTGTTTCTGCATCCTGTTAGCCGCGCCGGGCGGCAACGAGGAGTTCGGCGCGGGGATCGGAATGTGGGAGGCGGGCGAGTTGCTCATAATGCGCGAGTTCTTCCTTGGAGATCGGCGACGGCATGACGATCTTTAACCGGAGAAACAAATCGCCATGTCCGCCTGAAGCGGTCGGTAGTCCTTTCCCTTTGAGCCGGAGTTTCGCGTCGGATTTGCTGCCGGAAGGAATCTTTACGCGGACCGGCTCGGTCAGTGTCGGCGCCATGACCTCGGCTCCAAGCGCCGCTTCCCATGGCCAGATCGGAAGGGTGACGCTGAGATCCGTTCCGTGGAGCCGAAAGACTCCATTGCTCTTGATATGAACTTTGAGATACAGATCGCCCGGCTTTCCGCCGTTGAAACCACGTTGACCCTTACCAGCTACGCGCACCCGCGTCCCTTCCTGCACACCCGCCGGAATGCGGACCTCAATGGAGCGTTTCTCCAACTGGACACCCGAACCCCCGCATACCACGCAAGCACGGTTCCGTACGATACCGGCGCC
>JBEVJJ010000094.1:0-4608 GCA_040510255.1 Nitrospiraceae bacterium
CCCTGTTCAATCAACGCTTGACCGCGAAACCATAAAGGCTTTCAAGCTGGGTCAATACGATGAGGTGGTCAGGATTCTTCAAGAGCACATTTCGGAGGACAAGACACCGAATCGAGAGCTCGTACGATTAGCCTGCATCAGTCATATCGAACTCGGCCATCCAGAGGAAGCAGCCAAACTGTACATGCGCCTCTTCCCTCTCGGACAGCCTGAGGACTTCCCTCTCCTGAAACAACTCGCTTCTGGACAAATTACAAGTCGCGTGCGCGACCCTCAGGAACATATCCGAATCGCCGCTTATACGACCCTGGCTGATCTGGATGGAGCAGGCGTACCAGCCATTCTCGAAGATGGAATGTTGGACTCATCGGCGTTGGTCCGGGCTCGAGCAGCCGAAGCGATAGGAAAATCTGGTGGCGCTAGCAAGTCAGACGCGCTGAAGCGAGCCTTGCGTGACGAGGCCCCCGGTGTGCGGATCGCTGCCATTACTGCGCTCGGTGATGCGAAGGTACACGACATCTCCGGTCGGCTCACTGACATCGCACGAATCGACGAGGGGCCAGAATCGATTTTCGCGCTCGCCGGCTTATTCAAATTGGGACGAACCGATGTCTTGATCGATATCACCAACGCAGCCACACTTCCTAATCCGGAAGTCCGGATGGCCGCGCTCGGAACACTTGGCAGGCTTCGTCGTCCTTCGAGCCTCCCCATATTGAGCCAAGCCGTGTACGACCCTGAACCGTCTGTTCGAGCCTTTGCCGCTGGTGCCCTCGGTGACTATGGCAGCTCGGAAGGAGTCGCGGCCTTAACTCATGCGCTCAACGATGATCATCCACGCGTCCGTGGAATAGCCGCCGTCAGTCTGGGGCGACTGGGGATCCGCGACACCCGTTCCCTTCTACAGCCACTTCTTCGCGATCCCGTCGCACAGGTCAGGGCCAGCGCAATTGAAGGACTGCTCCGACTCGGTGAGGCGACCCCATTCTTCGTCGCTGCCGATTTATTACGTCATCCTGACCCATCGGTGAGAGGAGCAACGGCACAAGCTCTGTCTGCGACGTCAAATCCGAAAGTGCTTTCGCTTCTGGATTCCTTGCTGCGAGACCAGCAGCCGTTGCCTCGACTGCTGGCCGCTCGATCTCTGGGTAAAACGGGTTTGCCAGGCGCAATTCCCCTCCTAAAAGCAGGACTGACGGACACGGACCCTACTGTAAGGATCGCGGCGGCCGGAAGCCTGTTGCGGCTACTGAACAAGAAAAAGGAAAAGTCTTCAAGCCCTTCAACGGGCTAGGAAGTGCCATGTTAAGATTCCTAGGACTACTGGTCTTGCTCTCAGGCGCGTTTGGGCTTGGGTACATCTATGGGACCCGACCTCTGGGGAGTTTGGAAAAAGCTGTCAAAGATGTTTCGAGAAATGTGGTGGACTCAACCATGGGCATTGAGCGTGATCTTCGCAGAAGGCAAGGACTAGTCGATGCCAAAGCACGAATCGTTCAGGCCAAGTCCGACTTGTTCCAGAAGAACACGAGTGATGCCGCCAAGGAATTAGCTGAAGCAGTCGATTCCTTGGAGAGTGCAACCCCGGGCGGGAAACAAGTGGATCCACTTGTTCAAGTGCGAGAGCTCACGGGAAAGATTCGTCAGATAAGGCTTGATTTATCACAAGGGAAGAAGATACCTGCTTCCAGATTGGATGAGATCCAAAAAGAAGTGGACGTTCTCCTCACCAAATAACACCAACGGGGGAATAATTAGGCATGAGCCGGTTGCTTCTTCCATTTTGCAAGGATCCGTTCGACCCTCATGCGCACAACCATATCGCTATCCTTCAGGAGCGGTCTGATTGCGTCTCTTCCACGTTCGTGACCGATAGCCTCTAGTGCAGCCGCGGCAGTGAGGCGGGTGAACCAATCCTGGTCCTTAAGCATCTCAATGAGGGGATCGATCGCCTCCGGTGACTTGATTCGGCCGAGTGCAATAACAGCCTGTTTTCGAACGAATTCCTCTTTGTCATGGAGGGCATTGACAAGGACAGGGACTGCCGGTTCACCCAGTGTTACCAGAGCATCAGTGGCGTCCTCTTTGAATTCATCATTACGAAGCTGGGCCATCAACGGCTCCAAAACACGCTCATCATGAATCTTTCCGAGAGCCGCCATTGCATACTTGCGGACATCCCAATCGCGCAATAACTTTATCACCGCCTCTACTGCAGGGGAGCCTATCTGCCCCAATCCTTCAATGGCCACCTCACGAACTTGCCAATCGCCATCTCTCAGAGCGCGAGCGAGGGGCTCAACACAGCGTTCGTCCCCCATTTCACCTAACGTGATGGCAGCTTCGCGCCGCACAACCCAGTCAGGATCCTTCAGAAGATCAACCTGAATATCGATCTCATCCTTGACCTGCTCTTCTTCGAGGACGACATCCTGCGGAGCTTCCGCGGATTCAGATACGAGCGCCTGTCCCTCCGCAACGGTGAGTTGATCGGACAACTGATCGGTCAATCCTGTATCTGGAGCTGGTTCGGGGTGTTCTTCTGCCTGAGCGTGAGGTTCGTCAACCATGGCGATCCTTCATGGAACTCACACGTCGCAGTATGCCTACGTTATGCTGAAGTCCCGGTCTTACTGTCAGAGACCTTTCCAGCAGCATGGGCTTTTCTCACGACTACCGCCCGTCTCTTACGCTGAATTCGTTTCAAACGTTTCCGAAGGGCCCGAAATGACCCGTTATCGGACTGCTTCTTTTCATTCCATTGCGATGCAATTTTTTGCTTCAAGCGTGATTCATCTGACTCGACAGGTTTTGTCTTGGCCATGCACAAACTCCTCTACGGGACGAACTCTCGTGTTCACTCCATGTACTCAGTGCTTAGTCTAGTTAAGACAGTTCTACACTGTCAACTGACGAACCTACTTGGACTCGTGCGGTTATACGAGGCTCACCAGAGGGACGCCATTGTGCGTGACATAGTCAACGGCCAACACCCCAGCAAGCCGACGTTCCCGCCGTACATACAACATCTCACGGGGAAACAGCCGTTCACTCGGTGTAGGGGTCTGGTAGTGGAGAAGCGCATCCGCAAGGGCGCCGCCCTCCGCAGCCTGTTGACGCACCATGTGCGGGGGAATCGAGTCGATCGATGAGAAGGAATGCTTCACAACCGACGACAAGGGGCGATGCTCACCGATTACTTCCAAGTGGACGACGGATGTTCCGGCCTCAACCATACCCAATTCGGCTGCCGCAGCATGCGATAAATCCAACATTCGGCCGATCACATATGGTCCTCGATCGTTGATGCGAACATGAACCTGTTTTCCATTGGCAAGATTCACCACCCGCACGAGACTTCCCAACGGTAACTTTCTGTGGGCAGCGGTCAGTGCCGTCATATCGAAGATTTCTCCGTTTGCAGCGACGCGACCATGGAACTCCTTCCCGTACCAGGAGGCAACCCCCCGGTCTTTGATTCCCATATCTAACGCGGGGTCGCCTTTGGGAAGCGAGGAACATCCCAGTGACACCAAGCAACCAGTCAATACAACCGTGCTGGGCCCCCATTTCATCAGACATAGCGTCTTGAATCTGGCTTTCATCATATATCCTCATCCTCGGTTATGGTTATGATGAACGTCTTCCCCATGGCCCTGTAAAGTACCACCCAGGTTATGAAACCTCCGACAATTGAACAATACCGTTGCCGTAGCGAATTGCCCTACTTTCGCATGAATGCCCGATAATCATCGACTGGTTCTAGACATTCAACTGCAGACGAGTCCAACTAAGTGGGGCAGCAGAAGAGGTACCGTACCACGTTCACTCCATTGGGCTCTCTTTGCACTACCGATGTCAAGCAGGCAGAGTGCCTACCAATCTTCACTGTGTTGTAGACTCCCAATTCCTGCTCATGGAACATTCCAACCCCTTGCGCGGTAGCATCATCACCGAAACCGCAGAGATCGATCCTCAAATTTGGTATTGAGAACAAATCGTTCAAAATTTTTCTCCAGCACTTCGGAAAGAATGTCCTCACCATCCTGAGGTTCAAACCAGAACACGTTATAGGTGCCGGAATGAGAGACCGTGTCGGTAATGGAACTTCCGTCGGCGTGATTCGTGACATGGATAGCGAGTTTGCTTCTCGCCGCTAAATCCGTAGATCCAAACCCCCCTTTGGCATCTACAGCCAGATCCAGGACCTTTCCGGATAGGACGACATCCGGCTTCTCGCCGTTGGCAGTCGGAACGGTTTTCGAGTACTGCGCCTGCCACCCTTTTCTCTTGAGATAGTCGGCAAAAGCCTGAGCTGTTTCCTCGCCCGCACTACCGCTCGGTACAGTAAAATAGCTGTCCCCTCCCCAGGCCGATCTACGGCTACCAACCTTAGTTCGGTCGCTGCGAGCATCGTCAAAGCTCACGACAGCCACCCGGGGCGCGGCCATATTCTTTCCAGACTGTGCGGCAACCGGCGCCTCCTTCTGCTTGGACGTCAATGTAACCGGCATGACGTCTCCCTTCCCCGCGCAACCCGCAAGTAAAATGATCACCAGAGCGAACGAAGCTGCACGCGTTCCAACTTTCTCCTCTCGGCTCATGGGT
>JBEVJJ010000095.1:0-9430 GCA_040510255.1 Nitrospiraceae bacterium
TTTGGGCTCCTGTTTCACCGGCTTGTCGCCCTCTTTGTCATTCCGGCCAACGGCTTAAGGTCCCGACCCGCAACTTACAGATATGGACCTCAGTCGTTTTGGGGCAACTGCAGTTTCATTCTTCATTGAGCAGAGGAGTCATTGGGCAGGCATATTGAATTGTGTGTGGCTCGGGATCAACTATTACGGAAGCACCGGAGTTAGGGGTGCATCACGATGGTCTCTGAAATGTACTTCGCCAAGAGGTCATAGGCAAACATATTGGGATGCCCATCGGCAGGATGGAGGATGTATCGTTCTCTATGCTGGCTATAATCAGGAAGAACGGAAGAGATGAGATGGAGTGGGATGCCTGTAGAGCTCAAGGCCTCGATTGTCTTGATTTCGATGGGATCTGTTGCATGACTAAAGTCCCAAAACAGAATGTGGAAAGTAATACCAGGATACTGCTTCTCTAAGATACGACGGGACTCATTGACAATTCCGGTGAAAAGAGCAATATCGGCTGTCTCGATGGGACGCCGCATGTAAAGCACGCCGCGGTACAGCGCGGACTTTTCCAACGATCGTTTCACATCATAAGGCAGCCTTTGATGGATACGCCGTAGCGCGGCATGGAGGCCTGGCTGGGGCTCATCGTTGAAATGTCCTCGCGCTATTAGGGTGCCGTCCTTATCCACCACATACTTTGGACCCGCTTGGTCCCATGCTTCTAATCCAGCGGCCCGTGACACATGACTGGGTAAGGCTTGATAAATGGCGTGACGAGGGGTGCACCGGATTGCTTTCTTTACAAGTCCATGCTGCACCTGAGCCAGCATTTGATGGGGCCCATACCCGAGAAAACCAAAGTTATAGACCTGGTACCGATTATTACTTCTTAGACCTACCCGATAGGGAAGGGTCTCCTCATCTCTGACACCTTCGCCGAACGTGAAGGAATCGCCGAAGAAAAGGAGACACGGCGGCGTTACCGTAGGGTCTGCGTTGAAAGGAGGTCCGATGCGAAGTCCATGGTCACCAAGGAAGTAGCTCACCTCGTAAAGAAGATTGCCCTTGTGCCGCGTCACTTCCGAGAAACCGGGCATTTTATGGTATGCGTAGCCAAGGGTCTCATGGTAATCGAATGATTCAATGACGCCATTTCGTCCCGATGGCTCACCAATCAGTCGATACTCCACTTCTCGCGGGGGCTCCTCGGCAAAATACATCTCATAAAAATACGCTTCTGCGCCCGCTAAAACGAATATCATTACGGTTACATTTATGAATCCGGCCTTGGCCCATGGCCTGGTGGCTCGCAGGGCAGCCAGGGTGGTCATCCCGCCGAACAAGGCTGCGATAAACATGTATGGCATCGGGAAGTATTCCAAGGCGATCGCACTGGCGATAGAGCTAAGACATCCGAGGGTGCCCACATGGAGGACTTGTCTAACGGCACTATGGTCCCATAATCTAATGCGAAGCATATTGTGATAGTTCCATAATGCGATTGGAGTAGCCCGTCAAAACGGAGTGCCAAAGAGCTCAATGCCGATGTACTGACCGTGATGGAACGAAGTGGTATATTGGTATCCTCCCCTCACCAAGAATCCAAACCTCTTCCATTTCACTTCGACCACCCCGCCGGTGGAAATAGACTGAAACTGCTCATTGCCGAGCGCCACAAATTCAAGACCGGGATTAATCTCCATTCGTAGAGACTCGGCTTTCTTGTAAATCGTATGCTTCCACCGAGTCCTTCCGAAGTACACTCCCTGGAGACTGCTGTATGACAAGATGCCTTCTAGTCGGTCCTTGAGCATCGTATAGGAGACGTAGGAGCTGAGGCTGTATCCTAATTGCTTTGTGGTCACTTCCCCATACAATGTCTGGCCTTCATCTTGATACGAATATTTATCTGTGAAGGATTGAAACGCAGGTCCCGCTGAGAGGGAGACATTAAGCCGTTCAAAGCTTTTGGTGAGCCCCACCGCTGCTGTGTACAAACTTAAGTACGAAGGAAGAAAATTTCCGCCATCCCTAACGAAGTATTTCTGCCGCGCCGCAAAAACATCGATAAAAGGCTCAAGCGACATCCGTTCCTTACCGGACAACGGAAGCGTGGCGCCCGCATAAGCGTAGTATTGGCCCCGGTCATCAAACTGATGCCCTGCATACAAACCGAGGACGTCCCGCAAATTGAGGTCCAAGGGGAAGCCAACAGTGGGGACCATCAATAAAAAGCAGATCAGACTAAAACCGAGTTGAAGCGTGTATCGTGTCACCCGATGTCCCTAGTAATTCCTTCGGCAGGCTGGGACACGTGTGTCGCAGCTGGCTAGACTCTGTGACACAAACCACCGGAGATACATTTACCGGTATCGCGCACATGTAAACAGGGTGTTATCTAGCCGCGCGCCGTCATACAGCGGCTGAAGGCTCGTAGTATTGAGGTTGTACAGGTCCGTCAGCTGCATCAGGAAGGTGGTGTCACGTCCCATGAGCTGATTTGGATCAATAGCGTAGATAGGATCCGACAATGCAGCAGCGAGGCTGACAAATTTCACCCCCTCCGCTTTAAATGTTGCGAGAATGTCGGGCAGTGCACGAGCGCTAAAGGCGCTGATGTGGAGCAATAAAATGTGCTTGATATCCCGGCCCAACATGAGCTTGGCCAGTTGTTGGGCATGCGCAAGTCGGTAACGGGACGCCTTAATCGCCTGCTTAAGGAGCCAGGTGGTCGCCGGTTGATTGCCTTCCTTCGTACATTGCAGGTACGCAGCAGCCCACTGCCAATCGTTAAAGTCCACGGTCACCGGAGCAATCTTATAGCCATGCGTGAGAAGATAGTTCCGCACACCATTTCGTTTGCCTAGGGTATTACCCTCGCTGAGATACGGGTAACGGAAGAGCTGTTTGCCTTCTTGCCCTGCTATCCATGGCGCCAGCAGCGCAGCCATCTTTTCCACATCAGCAAGGAATCGCTCCACGGAGACCTGCGCCAGATCCAGGTGGCTATAGGTGTGGTTGCCCAACAGAAATCCAGCATCACGCCATAGTCGGAGCACCTCTATGCTGGTTGGTGTCCATTCGAGAGGTTCCCCATTGCTGAATCCATACACGGGAGGACTGCCCCCGTCCTTCAAAGCCGTGATCAACTCGGAGGTGATCGTCGAGGGAGTCATACCCGGCTGCAGTTCACCATGCACCGGCAGGTCGTCAACCGTAATCGCCATTTCCATCGGCTCTAAAGTCACCGAAATCTCCCCGGCATCGGCCAAAGCCGAAGTCGCGAAATAACCCGACCCCAGCAAGATGACCGAACCGATGAGCAATGTGGTTACTACTTCATTCAGAGGTTTTGCCCACGTATAACTTTGGTCCCCATAGGACAGTTTCTGCATACTGCTCGTATGCTCGCTTCCAGGATTTAAAGAGGACCGCCGCTGACACGTGCGGCGTATCACTAGAAGAGGTTCATTTTAAAGAATGAATGGCGAGGCCATTGCATTATCAAAAGCCACCAGAACCGGGCACATGGCCCGCGATAAGGAGCCTCCGATCCCACTCCGTCATTGTCGGCCCAACCTTCGCGGGTGTACCGTCGAACTGAGTGTCACTGCTGCCTGTCCTCTAAACGTAAAATCATCCAGGCTTTCACGAAACCCGATAAATCGATGGATCGCGTAGAGCAGCAGTCCTCCGTTAAGTATGGCAAAACTGCTGGCAAACCACCGACCGCGTACTCCATCCAGCATCGCCAATGCGATTAAGAGCAAGGCCAGCGCATATTCAAAAGCGATATACAAACGCGGCGCCCTCGTGCGGCCGTACACCTTCGGTGTCCGTTGGAAGGGAGTCTTCCGGCCGGTGAGCTTCTGCTTTAGTGATTTGAATGCCCCACTTAAATGGATCGGGATGAGTAGGAGATTCAGTGCATAGACACGATAGAGGTCGCGCCAGCCGTGGTACCCCATCAGCGACAAGTCCCTGCCGTACAGCACGAAGTACGGTAAGGCCGTAAGAGGCAGCCAGACTGACGCTAGGGATGAGGAAAACGGGACCAGCATCAACAGCAACACGCTCAGTGGCGCGCCAGCCAGGGAGGTTAAATAATGAAACCGATAAAACGCTTCCTGGCAGATTCGGCCATTTTTCGGAGCTGCACGAAGATATCTCAGGAGCTTGGGCACGATGAGAAGTCCGCCGTTGGCCCACCGGCCCCGCTGAATCAGCAATGACCCAAAGTCATCGGGAGTCGCACTATAAGCCAGGCGGGCGGGATAGTTGAACAGCTGCCATCGCCTGGTAATGAGATCCACGGTCGATTCTGTATCTTCGATCACCGTCCCATCCTGTATATAGCAGGGCACCTGTCCCGCGCCGTTTTGTTTCATGACGACGATGTCATCGAGCGCCGCTTTACGTAATAAGGCATTGGCACCCACCCAAAATGTGGCAGAAAAATAGGTGAAACCTTGGTGGATGAGATACTGAATATCCGTCGTGGCCCCAGCCGTGCGTTCCATCGCACTCGGCGCGTTGGGAATTGCACTGTAGGGTGTTTGCACCACCGCAATGCGTTCATTGCCTGGCCGTTCAATGTGATAAATCAGGCGGAGCGCATAGTCGGGTAGCAGTAAACTGTCGGCATCAAGCGTGATGACATAGGGAGAATTCGGAATACTGAGTGTGCTGGTTCGAATGTCATGCTCTTCGAGATATAGGCCGTCCGGTCGTTCCACTTCTATAAAATGCTTCCCCATCAAGCCTAAGTAACCGTTCAGATTCATGGCCTTGTTGGGTTCATGAGACAAGTTCCGGTATCGCTTCCTCTCAAACACCGTTAATTTCACTTCGAACAGGCTAGAGAGATGGCAATAGCCCAGGTGTAGTTCATGGACGTCACATGTGCCTTCCACATTGTTCTTGAGCTGTCTCAATTCATCGGCTCGCTGATAGAGGGCACGTCTCGGGTCCTTCAAAATGCGTTCAGCGAACCATACGTCGGTGTGAGTGGTGAGGCAGCACTCACTTTCCAATCGCATGAAGAACTCTGCCGCTTTCTCGTACAGCTTGGCCAACCGGATACATTCGTCCAGCGCATTCAGGGCACTCTGATGTTGACGCTCTTGGAATTCTAAATATGCCTGGGCAAAATAGTGCGCCGGCTCATCGAGTAGGTGTTGTAGTTCCACGGTCAGTCGTCGCGCCGCATGGAGCGTTTCTCGGTCATTGACTCTGCGTGGCTGTGGTGGATCGTCTAGTAATAACACCACGTGTTTGTTGGGATACTGCTGCAGCGCCGCAGACAGTAAAGTTTGGCGAATCACGTGGGGCTCTTCTCTGTACGATGGTACAAGGATGGTGAGAGCCGGAGCCGACAACGCGTACTTTCGTAACTCAGTTAACGGTGCTGGACGATGACGGACTAATCGTTTGAGGTACCCGAGCCTAGCCAGCTGATAACCAAAGTTACCGTAAACTAAGAAACCAACAAGTAAAAGATAGAGTCCTATCTCAGCGACAATCTGCGGATGATGAAGGAACAACTCGACTTCAGCCAATTCAAATTGCTGAACGAAGAATAGAATACTCGCGATACCCGTCACTGTTAACGCAATCCACGTCGCAAGGATCTCATGTCGAATTGCCATGGCACCTCTCTTGAAGTGTTGCCGCTACAAAACTGATTTTGTTGCGGAGCTACGTGAGGCGAAGAGCCAAACAAAGCAGTATGGCCGATATACTATGGGGCCTGGAGACCGTCAACGATTTACAGAAATCTGACGTATGACCGCTGTCGGAAGATGACTTTGGATGAAATAGTAGGATGCGTCGCGGGGCTTGGAAGAGAGATGTCGAAATTTTGGTATATTTTCTTTGCTTTAAAGGGATCGCAGCATGAGAGTATAGTTACCAGGACGGGGGATGGAGTCCCCCATACAACCGCCTCGGCCAGGCTGATGACTCCTACGTGACTACGCTGCCGTAGCTGTAGGATGGTCGCCGCCGTGGTGGCACCCGGTGAGAGGCAGTTTCAAACCTTAGCCGGAACGGAGGACTCCTCGATGGAATCAATCTTTCTCACGGCAACCCTGTGGCTCGCCCTCGCTGTTGTCTCCGCCCTCATGGCTTCCTTCCTGCGCGTCTCGATCGCATTGGTTGAAATCTGTGTGGGAGTTGCCGCTGCGGCGTCGACGAACCTCTTTGGGGTTGGCAATGTCTTGGTGGCCGACGCGGAGTGGGTGCGGTTCCTCGCGGCCTCTGGTGCCGTCGTCCTCACCTTTCTGGCCGGAGCGGAACTCGACCCCGCCATCGTCCGTAAGAAGGTGACAGAGGTGAGTGTGGTCGGATTCGTGGGATTCATGGCGCCGTTTCTCGGCTGTGCTGCCCTCGCGTATTACGTCTTGGGATGGGACGCGAATGCCAGTTGGCTCTGCGGTGTCGCCCTCTCGACGACGTCCATGGCTGTGGTTTATGCGGTCATGTTGGAAACGGGCTTGAATAAGACAGAGTTTGGGAAGGGGATTCTCGCCTCATGCTTCATCACTGACCTGGGAACGGTGATCGCCCTCGGTCTGCTCTTTGCGCCGTTTACCTATAAGACGCTTGTGTTCATGGGGGGCACTGTTGTGGCGCTGATGGCCTTACCGTCCATCACCGCGTGGCTGACACGACACTACGCGTATCGTACGGCTGCGATTCGAACGAAGTGGGTCATGCTGATGCTCTTTGGATTGGGCGCGCTGGCTCTGTGGGCGGGCAGCGAAGCGGTGTTGCCGGCGTATCTCGCCGGTCTGGTGCTTGCGGGAAGCGCCGCGAGGGACGCGCAGTGGATTCGTCGCCTACGAACACTGACCGTGGGATTTCTCACGCCCTTTTATTTTCTTCGAGCCGGGACGCTTGTGTCGCTCCCGGCCTTGCTCGCGGCTCCACTGGTGTTTCTGGCCTTGCTCATGGGCAAGGTGGCGTCAAAGATTTTTGGCCTCTATCCCTTTATCAGCCTGTTCCGTCAGGACCGCAAGGAACGCTGGTATTACACGCTACTGATGTCGACCGGCTTGACGTTTGGGACCATTGCTTCTCTCTACGGTCTGGCACATGGATTGGTGACGCAGGAGCAATATTCTTTCCTCGTGGCAGCGGTCATCGCGAGTGCCGTGGTACCGACCATCATTGCGGGGGCGGCATTCTTACCGACTCATTTACTGACCCCACTACGCTCCCCCCACAAGACGTCTTCTGGTCTCAGTGAAGAAGGTTAGCAGTTCGGAAGGAATTGAACCTCTAAAGGATTGATGGCCCGCTGATTGGCTGTTCCCTTCCAAAACCGGGTCACTGTTGTATGAGAGCCACGTGATCCGCGCTTTCCATCGGGTTCTCGATGGTGCAGGTCTGCCGAGGTTTCGCGTGTACGACTTGCGGCATACCTTCGCATCGTTATTGCTTTCCTCCAAATCGGACCCGGTTTCTTTGGACACTCAAGTGTTTGCTCGGTTCGGCGTCTGGCGCGTCAATAAAAAGTTCGACACCTGGCCTGAGAGGAAAAAGATTGTCCGCAGGTTTGAGAAACAGATCAGGTACTTTCATCGTGCCAAACTTTTCCGCCAACTTTTTATCGCCGATCAGCATTTCCTCCATCCCCCGTTGCATTACTTGCGCGATATTAACGGTCTGGAATGCTGAGCCGACCATGATGAGCAATCTGTGCTTGTCTACATTATTCAATTTATGAAGTTGCCACAGCCGCTCGTTTCCTCCCTTGTACGGCCTGATGGCGTCAATAACCGCGATGGCCTCAGGTTTTACACCTTCAATCTGCCGACGGCCATCGGTTTCATACTTGGCTTGGTTATCGGAGATTGGGAAATAGACTCGGCGAGATGGCTTCTGGCCGGTTCCTTTGAACACCAGCTGATAAGCCATGTGATCTAGGCAACTTCGTAGGTTATGAAGCGCGTCACCGACGATAGCGGACAGTTGAGGATCGGGGTCTTGAACTCTATCGACAAAGTAGATGAGTCGGCGGGTCTCCCCATCCCGTCGTGTAGCAACGCCAAAGGGGTTAGTACCGAGATAGGACTTGATGAAGGACGATGCGTTGTCGATATGGTGCCTGGCTCGGTCCAGTTTTACTCGTATATTTGCGTGTCGCGTTGCCTCGGCTGGCATGGTTCACCACATGGGACGGAAACATACCACTACGACGGGAAGAGGAGCGAGCACGGACCAGTTGGATGTGACAAGCTGATACACAATCAGCGGACCCATTATGTCGCCGTCCTTGTTGGACCATACCTTCAACATCCTGTATGCTGCGCGCCGAGGAGGGGATTTATCTCCACACGCCGACAGGAGGCTTGGCCATGACGTACGCACACGCTCGTATCTTAGATTGCAAGTGCGCAGACCGCAGTTGTTTCGGTATTTCATCACGCCACTCATTCAGCGCCTTTCTCATGCTCGCGGCACTGTTGGCGCTCAGCTGTTCTCTAGGTCTGACCCCAAAGCAGATGTATGAAGGGCCGCCGCTACCCAAGGAGCAGGTCGGGATCGTGCGCAATGGATGTGCGGTGGAAACCGGGCTCTCGATCATGGTCATGCACATCGACGGGAAGAACGTACCCGACCCCTGTGCTGATTTTGCCTTGTTGCCGGGCGAACACCAGATCGAGTTGAGTGCCAAGCAGTTGAGCCCCAGATTGCAGACGGGAACGATACGCACGGGAGGCGTCCTTGGAGCGCCTCCCGCTGCCGCTCCGGCCGAGGCGCAACCGGAGCAAGTGATCTGGACCCCCCCCTCGACGCTGAGCATCCCCTGCACAGTGGGCGCAGGACAGGAAGTGATCCTGGTCGGCGCCAGGCAGATGGGAGACGAGTGGCAGGCAGGATGTCAGAAACGAGGACGGTAGGGGCGGCACCGGATGGTCCTACGTGGGGGGCGTCGAAGGCGCACCACCCGCGATTTGAAAGTGCCCTAGTATTTTGTGTGCGCCTTCCGCAACCGCGGGGGGACCAGCGAGCCCAGCGGAATGGCGGGAAAGAATTTCAGGGCACCACGTCCTGCTTTTGATGTCAGCGGCACTTTCCATTCTAGGAGTTACAAGAGCCACGAATGCTACTTTCAAGATTCCGAGTCTTGCCGATCGTGCAGAACGACAAATGGCTAACTTGAAAGCAGGTCCTTTCCTTCGCAACGAGAACGAAAAGGCGTAGTAACCGGCAGGGTCGGTCCACAAATTGGCCTGGCGCTGGCAATCGCCGGGTGGCTCGTACAATTTTTCTGATTCTCAAGAATCAGAAGGAGGGGATACAATCGTCCCGTTATCCTCACCGAGTAGAAAAGAATAACTTCACTCCAAGCAGAAAACCGAACGATGAGGCATTCCAATCGTTGTTCGTTACCCCATTGATCGTCGCATGTCCGTCGTTCCGTTTGTACGCC
>JBEVJJ010000096.1:0-8473 GCA_040510255.1 Nitrospiraceae bacterium
GCCCCAGCCACCCATCCCTGTCCTCCGGTCGGTGGCATGATGCCGTTGAGCATTTTGATCACGGTCGTCTTCCCGGCACCGTTTGCGCCGAGCAGACCGAAGATCTCTCCCGGCCTGACTCGAAAACTGACACGATCCACCGCCCGAAATGGTCCAAAATCTCGAACGAGTTCCCTGGCTTCAATAACGAGCTCGGAATTCCTCACCGCTCGCGACGTCGACGACGGCAATGTGGAAGCTTCCTGGCCTGTTGCCTGCCGGAGCAACAAGGCGACAAACACATCCTCCAATTGCGGCTCGTCTACGCGCACCTGGCCCGCCTTAATATCGCCAAGGGTCACCTCAAGACTCTTCATCGCTTCGGCACGGTTCGTCTCGTTCGTGAACACATGCAGCCTGGGACCCAGCGTCTCAACCTGCTTGTACCTGCCGCTCAGCCGAGTGGCGGCTTCCAATTGAGGAGTCGCTTCGAACGTCAGGATCGCTCCGGGAACCAGCGACTGCACATGCGCGGGGGTCCCCGCTGCCAGGATCACTCCGTGAGAGAGAAACGACAAATGATGGAACCGAGCGGCCTCGTCCATATAGGCGGTTGAGACAAGCGCGGTCATACCTTTCGCGTGAATCAGCTCTGCCAGGATTGCCCAGAAGTCGCGGCGCGATACCGGATCCACTCCTGTTGTCGGCTCGTCCAAAATGGCGAGTTCCGGTTCGTGGATGAGCGTGCAGATCAAGCCGAGCTTCTGTTTCATGCCGCCAGACAGGTGCTTCATCGCCCGATCGCGAAATTTGTCGAGTCTCGTCATGGCCAGTAATCGAGTTTTCCGCTCGGCCAACTCTTGCTCTGGCACCAACCTGAGCCGTGCAAAAAAATCGATGTTTTCCTCGACGGAAAGATCAGGGTACAAATTGAGCCCAAGGCCCTGTGGCAAAAAACCAATTCGTTCCTTCACCCGCTCTGCTGCGCGCTCGGAATCGACCAGTGTTCCGAACACCTCAACTTCGCCACCGTCATAAGTCAGCACCCCAGCGATTGCTTTCATCACACTGCTCTTGCCGGAACCGTCCGGGCCGATCAGGCCGTAAATCTCTCCCTTCGTGATCGTGAGATCAACGCCATTGGCTGCCACCTGTTTCTTGTATCGCTTTTGCAACCCTGTCACTCGAACTATCGTTGAATCATTTGCCATAGAATGGATTGTCCAACCTCCGTCGCCATGCGGGAACCAGAGGGCAAGAGTTAACGGTCACGGTCGAATTGATTAGGATCGTGCCGCCCACCATGACCTTACTTCGGCTTCATCCACGCGACGCCCTCCTTCCAGCGGATGACGGCGTCGGCAGGCAGACCAGGGGTCAGTCGATGGTCCGGATTCTCTTTCACATAGAGTTTCACGGCATAGATGAGCTTCACGCGTTCGTCTGGAGTTTGGACTTCTTTCGGCGTGAACTCGGCTTTTGAGGCAATGTATCGCACCGTTGCATCGAACGGCTGATCGGGAAAGGCGTCGGTATGGATACGCGCCGGGAGATCCAACCGGATCTTCCCGATTTGAATCTCCGGCACGTAGACTTTGAGATACAATCGATCCAAATCCACGATCTCAAAGAGTGGCGCGCCGGCGATGACGACTTCACCGAGATCCACCATTCGCGTCGTAATGGTCCCGTTGGCTGGCGCATGAATCGTCAGGTCGGCCAGCACACTCTCCGCTTCATTCAGTGCCGCTTCGAGCTGATCACGCTGGCTTTCCAGCGCAGCCACTTCATCCTCCTTGGCACGAATCCGTTTCCACCCCAGTTCGGCTTGCGCCAACTCCTTTGTCGTTTTCGCTAGTGTTGATCGCGCGACCTGCACCTCGCTCTTCGCCACGTTCCATCGGGCAAGCGCTTGGTCATACTGTTGTTGCGCCACTGCTTGCTCGGGGAGTAGGCTGCGAAATCGCTGCTCGTCCAGACGGGCTTCCTGTTCGACCGCCTTCGTCTTCTCCAACACTGCCTTCGCCTCATCAACGTGGGACTGGGCCGACTCGATCGCCAAAGGCACTTCCAGATTGAGCACAGCCAGTCCTGTATGCGCTGACTGTACTTTCGCCTCGGTCGCATCCAAGCCATGCCGGGCCTGATCAACTCTGGCGCGCGTCCGCACGTCATCGATGCGAACCATGACTTGCTCCCTTGTGACGCTGTCTCCCTCACGGACCAGCAATTCTTGAATACGCCCGGGAAACTTACTAGCAACGGTGAGATGATCCCCCTCGATGCGACCGTTGGCCTGAATCAAGCCTTCCGGCAACCCACGGTTCCAGAAGCCGGCACCCAAGACCAAATAACCTCCACCAAGCAAGACCACTAGCACGACGATCACAAGAACATGACGTTTGGGAGTCTTCATCTTAAATCATAAGGAAGAGGAATCAATTTCCAACGCTGGTGCATCAGACTGGAACAAGGTCTGCATTTGGTATGCCTCGGGTACAGGAGGATTTTGACCGTGTGTTAACGGGATTTCAACGTGTTCGGTCTGTGCGCGCTCGCCATCGCGGACGCCGCTCTGCGGCGTTTTGCGGCAGTTCCCGGATCGTGACTGTGGTGATTGTCGCCAGCGGGATTCGAGTGCTCTCACGATGGTGTGGAGCAGGCTAAACATGTGCCGAAGGTGTTTGTGTTCGAGCCGTTTTATCGAGAGGGGAGGTGTGCATGATGTGGCATGCGGGAAGGACTGAGGCGGGATTGACCCCCTCAACTAGATGGTTGGGGCCAGGACGCTGGGGAGTGGGACTGCTGTTCGGCTTGAGTATGTGGATCTGCATTCCGGTGATCGGTTTCGCGACGTCCGTGATCTTGGTCTCGACATCGGATGAGGTGTGGCAGTTGGAATACCAAGTCGAAGGGAAATTGCATACAGAGACAATTCCGGTGTATCGGCAAGGAAAGGTCCGCTATTTGAGCGCAGGTGTAGGCATCGAAGAGCGATCTGCACGCTATCCGTCCTTTCCGCTCAAGCTGGTCTTTACCGCCGGCGGAAGACCCTATGTCGCCGGCGTGACCGTCACCGTCGAGGCGGTCAATAGTTCTTTACAGATTGGCATCCCGCCGGAGGAAATCACCGGTCCCTGGTTGTTTCTGGATCTCCCCGACGGAGCGTATCATATTTCCGCCACGATGGAAAAGCGGACTGAACGGCTCACACACGTGAAAGTCCAACATGGGAAACAAAGGACACTGTACATGCGATGGCCGGAGGATCGGGGCACCACACGGAACGACAAGGTCGGATAATCAGATGTATCGCCTAACTCCGGATGTTGAATCGTAAGGGAGGGGAGGATGACAATGACACAGCGCGCAGACAGTGGAATGGAACAGCGTAAACTCGCCGAGATGACGGTCGGGGATATTATGGAGAAAGAGGTGCAATCGGCCCACGTTGGGACTAGAGCGGACGTGGTGGCATCTTTGACGATCGAAGGATTTGGTTCTATCCCTATCGTCGACGAACAACAGCGCCTCGTAGGCATTGTGAGTGAGCATGATCTGCTTGCGATTCTCGATCGTGGACAGCGGTGGTCGGATCTCACGGCACGGGAAGTGATGAGTGGCAATCCCTACACGGTGAGAAAAGAGATGATCGTGGCGACCCTGATTCACGTGCTAAAGGCGAGCGACCTGATTCGCGTACCGGTTGTGGATGCACAGGACAAATTGATCGGCATTGTGGCGAGAAGAGATATCGTGAAGGCGGTCCTCAATGCCGCAGCGGTCACGAAGCCCTAAGGAGGAGCCGTACGCCAAACAGAATTCATAGAGAAGACCGGTGATGCGATGCAGTTTTACGGTGGGACAGCTCATGCAGGAGTTGTCTTTACATGTGTTCCCTATACGGAGTGTCTGACGGTCAGCCGGCTCATGACCCAGCATCACTTCGATAGTCTGCCGGTGGTCCCCACCGGGTGATGAGGTGAGGATTCGAAGCCTACGTCTCATGCTACCGGCTTTGCCTGGATAGCAGACGAATATATTCAAGCACGTCACGTATCTCTGTTTCCGTGAGTTGTCCCTGCCAGGAATGCATGGGACTAAAGACGACGCCATACTCGATTGTGCGCTGAAGCTGCTCGTCTGATTTCAAATAAGAGCTGAAGCGATGGAAATTGGCCGGCGGGACTGTGAGGGACCGGGCCTCAGGCCCATCACCCCCGCCGCTTATGCCATGACAACTGACACAATGCCGCTCATACACAGCCTTACCTCGGGTGACATCGGCGGGAAATTCCTGAGCGGAGGAAGAACCCACCAACCAAACGAGGAGAGAGGCCGCCAGGATCATGAAGGTCGAACGGACAGGGCGGCGGTAACGATGTACTATGGCCATGGTGATCTCAGCTTTTCTTTGTCGTATGCGCTGTGAACGTGGAATAAATACGTCGGATATTCTTACTTCCACACTCGGGACATTTAATATCTCCCTGGCCGTACTGCTTTAGCGTGAGTACGATGAGCGATTCCTTCCCGCAATCCTGGCACTTATAGTCGTACATCGGCATGGATCACCATAAGTGTGTGCTGTTTGGATGTGGCCTTGTACATTCTACTGTTTGACAGCTAGGACCGGAACCGGATTGACCGTCGTCGCCTGGGGGCCGTTCTTTCCCGGCTCCATCTCGAAGACGACCTCGACGCCGTCTTCGAGTTCCTTGAAAACGAACCCGTGAAGCGCGTTCTTGTGAAAGTACACTTCCCCGCCTCCTTCCTTAAGGATAAAGCCGTATCCTTTCCTCGGATACACCTTGCTGATCACACCGCGCAATGCCGGAATCGGCGGGGTTCGTATAACGGTGCGCGCCCGCTTTTCACGAAGTTTCCGGAGTTCGATGGCAATTGCATCGAACCCGGCGCGAATGGCTTCCTCAAAGGTCTTGGCCTCTTTTCTCGCCGTAATCGTCCGGCGACCGGGAAGAGTCACGACGACGACCGCCTCCGCGACGTTCTTCTGTTGCTTGTGGTGCTTGTTCTTCATGAGGGTGACACGCCCGTGGGTAAGATCGTCTTGCACTTTATGAAGGTTTGCCATGCGCTCCTGGATCTCCGTTTTCCATCGCGGTGTCATGGTGACGTGACGGCTCTCGATCTGTAAATTCATTCTTCTTCCTCCTGCGTGAGCTGAGACCACATGTCCAATTAGTAGCAAGTGACGTGCCCTTGAACAATGGAGTTGCGATCGGCCGAAGTGCATCAAGACCAACGAGACATCCAGTAGCTTTCGTGCGATCCTCGCGAGTGATGGTGCATTTCTCCTCAGTCTTCCCGAAGATGATGGAGCCCAAAGCGCCAATGGCTCGACAATGAGATCCGAAATCCTTGATACTCTAATGGAACATCATTTGCGTCCGCTCTCGTATGCCGGTACTCAAGAAACGACAACTGGAAGCGTATATCTGCAGCCGGTACGGACCGAAGGCGCAGCTTGAGACGTATGGGCCGATTGGGAAGGAAACCAGCGGGGCGAAATATAAGCAGTACGGGTACGGGTCCCCCATCCGGTTGAACATCCGTCTTGGGGGTCGTCCTGTCCGCGTCGTCCTGGGAACGATGAGTCCGGGCCCATTCGGTCATGAGCACATGGCAGATCGAGCCCAGGCTATGCTCTGGGACTACGATTCCTACGGACGGCTCCCGCGACATGTGCGGTCGCTGGATGTCGGTGTCTTTACGAGCGATGGCACGTTGATGTCGGTTGCAGAAGGCCGGGAATACTTCGTGCTGAACGAATGGTCGGAGGGAGAAGGATACCAGAAGGATCTCGAACGCCTTTCAAAGAGCGGACAGGCGCGTGCCTTGGATACACGTCGAGCCGTCGCTCTGGCCGGCTATCTCGCCTCTATCCATCGTGTGAAACGTCAGGATGTGGCCTTGTATCGGCGCAGGCTGCGCGAATTGATCGGTCATGGGGAATGTATTATGGGGCTGACGGATAGTTATCCCCAGCGCTATGCCTTTATCACGGAAGAGCTCCTTCGCTCCATCGAAGAGGCATGTAATCGATGGCGGTGGAAATTGCGTGGCCAAGCGACGCGCCTCTCCCAGGTACACGGGGATTTTCATCCCTGGAACGTCCTGTTCCGGAGAGAGACGGATTTTACGGTCGTGGACCGGTCCAGGGGAGAGTGGGGTGAACCGGCGGACGATGTGACCGCCATGACGATCAATTATGTGTTCTTCTCACTGATCAAGTGGGGAACGCTCCGAGGGCCATTCGAAGTGCTGTTTAGGACGTTTTGGGACACGTATCTTGCCAAGAGCAAGGATGAGGAGGTGCTCGAAACCACTGCCCCGTTCTTTGCTTTCCGCGGGTTGGTCATCGCGAGCCCGCTCTGGTATCCGGATCTGACGATCACCGTCCGTAAGAAGTTGTTCCGTTTCATCGAAAACGTACTTGCTATTCAGAAGTTCAATCCGGCGGATGTGAACCGGTACTGTGGATGATGACGATTTAATCATTGAATCATTTAACTAACGAGTTATTCGCGATGGGAATCAATGCCGATCGTTCCTACTCGCATGTGATTCAACGGATCAATGAAGCAATGGCCCGATGATTCAATGAACCAATCTTCGTTTGCTCTTTGGATGACCGGCCTTCCGGCCTCCGGGAAGAGTACCATCACCGCGCTGGTGAAGCCCCAACTCGAACGGCTGGGACTCGTCGTGGAGGTCTTGGAATCGGACGAGGTACGCCGGTTGCTGACTCCCATCGCGTCCTATTCGCAAGAGGAACGGGATGTGTTTTATCGGGCCCTGGCGTTCACGGGTTCCCGGCTCGTTACCCATGGGGTCACGGTGCTGTTCGATGCTACCGCCAGCCGTCGATCCTATCGGGAGTTTGCGCGCGGGCTTATCCCTCGTTTCGCAGAAGTCGCGATCGAATGCCCGTTGGCGATCTGCATGCAGCGTGACAAGAAAGGGACCTACCGAAAGGGGCAGCACGGAGAATCAATGACGGTGCCAGGGCTGCAAGCTCCCTACGAAGCGCCGCTCAATCCGGATCTCACCATCGATACCAGTACACTTCCGCCGCAAGACGCGGCTAATCAGATCGTCGCGCTGGTGAAGAAGAAGTTCATCGAAGCGAGAGGGTGACACGCTACACCTATAGCCGCCCAGACCGCAGACTTCCTGGACGGCATCATCCAGTGAACAGCGAGTATGTGGAGATTAGGGGAGCTACTTTAAGACGAGGAAGAGGTTCCCGCTCGTGCCTACCGAAACACCAGCATGGGACAAGGCGCCTGGTGCAGAACGGAATGGGAGACACTGCCGAGCACGAAGCGCGTAATTCCCTTCCGCCCGCTGGTGCCCATTAGGATGAGGTCCGGTTTGACCTTCCCTGCCTCGCGAAGAATTTGCTCGACTGGAGACCCGAGCAGGGCCATTGCTTTCACACCATAGCCTGCCGTCTTCAGTTTTGCCGCCACTCCTTCCACAAAATCCTGCGCGCTCAGGAGGGCTTGTTCTTCGAGCCGACTGGCTGCAGTTTCATCGGCCGGCCACGGTGGCCTCGTTTGTGGGAGCACGGTGATCAACGTGATGTCCACCGGTTCGCGAAATGGTGTGCGCGACAGAAATCGGACGGCGGCTTCGGCATCGTACGGCCCCTGAAGGGGTAGCAAAATCCGTCGCAGTGAGCGCATCGGAGCGGTGACGATGAAGGTGGCGCAGGGACCCAGCGTGACAATACGATGAGAGACGCTACCGAAGAGCCGCTCTTGGACCGACCCGAGTCCTCGTGCTCCCATCACGATGAGATCTGTTTTGCGCTCCTTAGCGACGTTCGAGATGACCTCCGCCGGCGAGCCGATGTCTATCCGTTTGGTCACCGGCCCGATGTCCATGGGAAGAAGTGAGACCACCTGATGGAGTAGGCGTTCGCCATCGTCCCGAAGGCGGTGCTCCATGGCTCTGTACAGTTCGTTGGCAACTTCAGGCACCATCATCGGATAGGCAGCCCTACGTACGTCCAGGGCGTGGAGGAGTATTACCTCGTCCGCGCGCGCGAGGTGCGCGAGCGCGCGAAGCGCCTCGTATGAATTATCGGAACCATCCACTGCCAGTAGCGTACGCATGGGTCGTCTCCTTTTCTCTTGCGTTCATGGACGCTCGCCACTGCTCCGGTTGAGGGAGCGCTGGAACCATCGTTGCGCGTGATCAGCGACTTGCTCCAGGGTGCCCGGTTCCTCGAAAAGGTGCGTGGCTCCAGGGACAATGATGAGTTCTTTGGGGCAGGTCAATTGAGCGAAGGCCTCTTTGTTCATCTGAATGACAGGGAGATCTTCACCACCGACGATCAACAGGGTGGGGGCGACAACGAGCGGGAGATATCGTTCGGCTAGATCCGGTCGCCCTCCACGGGATACCACCGCACCGATTGAGACCGGTTGGCGGGCTGCCGCCTGCAGGGCCGCGGCGGGGCCCG
>JBEVJJ010000097.1:0-16319 GCA_040510255.1 Nitrospiraceae bacterium
ACTATTGCCCCTACCAGTGCGGCGACCAGACCCACGCTACGGAACCGGTTGCAAGTTTGTCGTGTCATCATCATCACTCCCTTCGCGGAAAGTCGGCGCCGAGATGCCGACCGGTTGGTGAATATCAGCCACCATTGGAGAAGGCTCTAGGAACTTTCTGAGCTTTTCCTCATTTCGCGCACCCCCCTTGGCGGCCCGCGGCAAGGGCGAGATTGCGCCCCGTGCTCATCTGCGTCGAACATGTTGCCCTGCCTTCCTGTACGTGCCCACCGTATTCCTACCAGGCGGACGCCATTAGAGACTCTTTCCCGGTTCGACAGGCGAGAACAGTACGACCACCGAGTGCGCCTCGGCCCGATAGGGTGAACCAGGAATCGACGGGGCCTCCTGCCACGAGACGATGTCGTGCGGCGAATCGAGCGCGGTATCGATCCATCGGCGCCACTTGTCGTCGTCTCCCCCGTACACCGGCGGCAGTTCGAATTCGAGCGGCTCCCAATAGGCATTCAGAATGAAGTGGGCCAGGAGCCCTGCTTTCCGGAGCTCAATCGTGACCGCAATCGTATGCGACTGTAAGCTCCAATCCGGTTGGTAGAGCTTGACTCCGTGCCATTCCTTATTCGCCTTCCGGATCAACTGAGTCAGACTCACTCGCCGGCGCTCGTGTTCCACATCTCGCAACAGCCGTCGCGCATTGAGCAGCGTCACGAACCGATGCACATCGTCATGCTTGGCGATCAGTGACCAGTCGAACCAATTTGTGTCGTTGTCCATGCCATAGGTGTTGTTGTTGCCGCGCTGGGTGCGACGCACTTCATCCCCCATCAGAATCATGGGCACTCCCAGGGAGAGCAGGGTAACGGTCAAGAAGTTCTTCACCTGCCTGTTTCGCAGCCGCTCGACGGCCGGATCATCCGTCGGTCCCTCGACGCCGCAGTTCCAGCTCTTGTTGTCGTCGGCCCCGTCGCGGTTGTCCTCGCCGTTGGCGTCGTTGTGCTTCCGATCGTAAGACACGAGATCGTTCAGCGTGAAGCCGTCATGACAGGTCACGAAGTTGACGCTTTGCTCGGGCTCCCGTTCCTTGTGACCATAGATTTCCGGGCTGCCGATGAAGCGGTCGGCGAAGCGCGTCACGGAGCCTTGTTCACCGCGGAAGAAATCACGAGCATCGTCGCGGAACCGTCCGTTCCACTCTTTCCAACTATCGCCGATGAACGAGCCGACCTGATACAGACCCGCGGCATCCCAAGCCTCTGCGATCAACTTGGTCCCGGCCAGCACAGGGTCTGATTCAATGTCCCAGAGGATCGGGGGATGTTGCAGAGGTCGGCCGGCCTCGTCGCGGGAGAGGATCGAAGCGAGGTCGAACCGAAAGCCGTCCACGTGCATCTCTTCCACCCAGTAACGGAGACTGTCCACGATGAGACGGCGAACGATCGGGTGATTCGCGTTCATGGTATTGCCGGTCCCGGTATAGTTGCTGTACCAACGGCGATCCTCGTCCAGGAGATAGTAGGTGCCATTTTCGAGACCGCGGTAGCAGAGGGTCGGTCCTGCGTGATTCCCTTCGGCGGTGTGGTTGTACACCACGTCAAGGATGACCTCGATGCCGGCCCGATGGAGCGCCTTGACGAGATCGCGAAACTCGTCCACGGCACCCAGCAGGTCCTTGCGCGAGCTGTACGCTGCATGTGGAGCAAAGAACGAGACCGGTGAGTAGCCCCAATAGTTGACGTGGTCTGGTGGGGAGTCTTGGTGATCGAACTGAAACACCGGCAACAACTCCACCGCGGTGATGCCAAGGTTCTGTAGATAGGGAATTTTCTCGATCAGCCCCGCATAGGTGCCTCGCTTCTCCGGGGCCAGACCGGAATTAGGGTGCCGGGTGAAGCCTCCGACGTGCATTTCATAGATGACGGTGCTGGCAGATGGACGATGCAGAGGCCTGTCCCCTTGCCAATCGTATTGGCGTATATCCACGATGACGCTCTTCATGGCGGTCGCACAATTATCGCCAGGGGTGAAGGCCGCGGCGCGGTTGTACTGTGCGGGAACCGCCACAGCCTTGCCGTAGGGATCGAGCAGGACCTTCTCATGGTCGAAGCGGAGCCCTCGTTGCGGCTCGCAAGGACCGTACGCTCGATAGCCGTAGATCTGGCCTGGTTGCAGTTCTGGGACAAAGACGTGCCAATAGTGGTAGGTGCGATTTTTCCAGGGATCAAGAGGAATCACCGCCGCCGCCTTGGGATCGTCCACGCGATCGAACAGAAGCAATTCCACAAGGGTGCTGTGTTTGGAATACAGGCTGAAGTTGACCCCGTCAGGGAAAACAGTCGCCCCAAGAGGGAAACTGTTTCCCGGAGCGATGGTCCCGGCGTCCATGCCCATTCTCTCCCCTTTTCTCGCTACACGTTGTCCGCTTCCGTGGAAGCCGCACGTAGCGCCACCTGCCTACGCTGCCCCCATTGCCAGTCGGTGATCTCGGGCAGGTCTTCGCCGTACTTGGCGATATGTTGCTTGTGCTCAAGTAACTTGTCGCGAATCGCCTGTTTGGCATAGGCGGCGCGGGATCCAAGTTGTGGCAACCGATCAATGACGTCGCCGAAGAGGTGAAAGCGATCAAGATCGTTCATCACGACCATGTCGAACGGCGTACTCGTCGTGCCTTCCTCCTTGTAGCCACGCACATGCAGGTTCTTGTGATTCGTACGGCTGTACGTCAGCCGATGGATCAACCATGGATAGCCGTGGAAGGCGAACACGATCGGCTTGTCCTTGGTGAACAGCGCATCGAAGTCCTGGTCCGACAGGCCGTGCGGGTGTTCCCTCTGGGGCTGCAGTTTCATCAAATTCACGACGTTGATGACACGAATCTTCAGCGTGGGGAGATGTTGACGGAAGAGATCAACGGCCGCGAGTGTTTCGAGCGTCGGTACATCCCCGCAACAGGCCATGACCACGTCGGGTTCGCTCCCCTTGTCGTTGCTCGCCCATTCCCAAATCCCGATACCGGCCGTGCAGTGTTTGATCGCCTGGTCCATCGTCAACCATTGCGGCGCAGGCTGCTTGCCCGCGACGACGACATTCACATAATTGCGGCTGCGCAGGCAGTGATCGGTCACGGAGAGCAGTGTGTTCGCGTCCGGCGGAAGATAGATGCGTACGACATCCGCTTTCTTGTTCACCACATGATCGATGAATCCCGGGTCCTGGTGGCTGAACCCATTGTGATCCTGACGCCAGACATGGGAACTCAGCAAATAGTTGAGCGATGCGATCGACCGCCGCCAGGGAATGTGGCGGCAAACCTTCAGCCACTTGGCATGCTGATTGAACATCGAATCGATAATGTGGATGAACGCCTCGTAACATGAAAAGAACCCGTGCCGGCCGGTCAACAGATACCCTTCCAACCAGCCCTGGCACTGATGCTCGCTGAGCACTTCCATCACTCGTCCGTCCGGGGCCAAATGGTCGTCGTAGGGATAGCGGTCCGCCATCCAGGCTCGGTTGGTGACCTCCATCGCATCCTGCCAGCGGTTCGAGTTATTCTCGTCCGGACTGAACAGCCGGAAATTGCGATTCTCCATATTCAATTTCATCGTGTCGCGTAGGAACTTTCCCATGAGTCGAGTGGATTCCGCCGCGACGGCACCGGGCTTCCTCACTGTGATGGCGTAGTCACGATAGTCGGGCAGGTGCAGGTCCTTGAGCAGCAGGCCGCCGTTGGCGTGCGGATTGGCGCTCATGCGACGGTCCCCCTTCGGCGGTAGTTCAGCGAGTTCGGGCTTCAACCGGCCGGTCTTGTCGAATAGCTCCTTCGGTTTGTAACTCTTCATCCATTTCTCGAGAATTTTCACATGCCCCGGCTTTTCGTGCATTTCACCCATCGGCACCTGATGGCTCCGCCAGAAGCTCTCGGTCCGTTGGCCGTCGATCTCCTTCGGGCAGGTCCATCCCTTGGGCGAACGGAAAATGATCATCGGCCAGAGCGGTCGCTTCTTGCCGCCGGTTCGTCGAGCCTCAGTTTTGATACGGTGAATCTCCGCAGTGATCTCGTCGAGTGTGGCAGCCATCGCCTGGTGCATCTTTTCCGGATCGCTGCCCTCGACAAAGTAAGGTGTGTATCCGTAGCCACGGAAGAGTTGATCCAATTCTTTATGACTAATGCGGGCCAACACACACGGGTTGGCAATCTTATAGCCATTGAGGTGCAGGATCGGGAGCACGACGCCGTCGGAAAGAGGATTGAGAAATTTATTGGAGTGCCAGGATGTCGCGAGCGGGCCGGTTTCGGCTTCGCCGTCGCCGACCACAGAGGCGACGATCAGGTCGGGATTGTCGTACGCCGCCCCGTATGCGTGCGACAGGGCGTACCCCAATTCGCCACCTTCGTGAATGGATCCCGGCGTCTCGGGTGCGACGTGACTGGGGATGCCGCCCGGAAATGAGAATTGGGTAAAGAGGCGTTTCATCCCCGCTTCGTCTTGGGTGATGTTGGTATAGACCTCGGAATAGGTTCCTTCCAAGTAGGCGTTGGCGACAATGCCGGGACCGCCGTGGCCCGGACCGATAATGTAGATCATGTTCAGGTCCCGTTGCTTGATGACTCGATTCAAGTGAACATAGATAAAATTCAATCCGGGTGTCGTGCCCCAATGGCCGAGCAAACGGGGTTTGATGTGCTCTTTCTTCAAGGGTTTCTCCAGCAGGGGATTGTCATAGAGGTAAATCTGCCCGACAGAAAGATAGTTCGCCGCCCGCCAGTAGGCATCGATCAAATTGAATTCCTTCTCGGACAACGGATTTCTCATGATCTCTCCTTTTCCTCGACAGCCAGCGCTCAACCCACGTCAAATGCTGCCGGCAATATGCGTCCTGCCCTGTGACCCCGAAGCTTGCGACGCTCCCGATTGTTTTCACAACAGCGTGGAACAATCATGGCTGACATATCGATGGGCCCTTCGTCTCCTCGCTATTTCCACGAGTCGAACTTGATCGACGAACTTCCCGCTGTTGATCACCAGAACCTTCATATGAATGTTGAACCCTCGCGGGATTCGAGCGGCAACCGTCAGTCATCGTGCCACTCCAAACGATGCCGGGCTGCCTCAACGCCAGGCCGATCGCCTTCCAACTCGCTCGTGTACCGGCCAAGGGTGGCCGCACTGTTGGATTTCGCTCGATGGTAGAACGCTTGCTGGCCGGCTTTCAGATTCTGTTGCTTGCCATGCCAGGCTTCGATCGCAGGATCCTGTAGCGCCCGCCCGTATGAAAAGGTGATCTTCCATGGCTTCGGCAAATCCAGCTGGTTGATCGCATTGAGATGAGCCGTGGCAACGATGTCGCTCTGGCCGCCCGATAGAAAGACGATGCCGGGAACTGCAGGGGGCACGTGGCGGCGTAAGCAGCGCAACGTCGCGACGGCGACTTCCTCGACCGAAGCTTGCCGGGGGCATCCCTTACCGGCAATCACCATATTCGGTTTGAGAAGCATGCCTTCAGGCGCGACGCACTGGTCGAAGAGCGCGTGGAAGACCGCATGGAGCACCGAACTGGTGACTTCGTCGCAGCGTTCAAGGGTATGGGACCCATCCATCAGCACTTCCGGCTCCACAATGGGGACGATCACTTGCTCCTGGCATAGGGCAGCGTAGCGGGCCAAGGCATGCGCGTTTGCGCTGATGCACATCGGGCTGGGTAATGTATCGGTGATACGAATCACGGCCCGCCATTTGGCGAATCGCGCCCCCATCGCAGCATATTCCTTGAGACGATCACGCAGCCCATCGAGGCCTTCGGTGACGGTTTCCTCCGGCGAGCCGGGAAGCATCTTGGCTCCGTTATCCACCTTGATGCCGGGAATGATTCCCTGTCGGGACAGCACTTCAGGCAACGGCGTCCCGGAGGCGCTCTCCTGGCGGATCGTTTCGTCCTGAAGAATCACGCCGCTGATATACGAAGCAACATCGGGCGTCGTAAAGAACATTTCACGGTAGGCGCGGCGACTGCTTTCTGTCGACTCGATCTTGAGTGCCGCGAAGCGTTTCGTCAGGGTGGAAACAGTTTCATCGGCCGCCAGAATGCCCTTGCCTTCGGCAACCAGTGCTCTTGCTGTTTGTTCCAACACCTGGTGTCTCATGACAACGTCTCCTCTGACTTCGCAATTCCTCGCTCTCCACAATGATTGATCGCAAGGGGTGCCCCTCCATCTTTCGACGGATCGAGCTGAGTTTCCTCAGGGGACTATGCCTCGAGCCATTCTCGGCATGGAAATGGCCTTCTTGCCGAAGCTGTCCTCTCGCAACGACAACTTCCAAAGCGGCGGGCAATACTTCCTACTATAGAAGGAACTGTACTGTCAAAACAGGTCCCGGAAAGAGGTCCGGTGGCCAGGCAAGCGGTTGAGATCCGAGAGGGTTTTCTCTGGAGGGATCATGAGATACAGGAAGAAATTGGGATTTCGATCATGTATCTCTCGGCGTGCCGGACTGGTATAGTCGTGCCCGTGCGACTCAGACAGTCATGGCCATAACAAGCCACGAGGAAAGGAGGAATCTCGATGACTGAAGCAGTCGCCATATTGGTGGGTGGCGGGCCCGCGCCCGGCATCAATGGAGTGATCAGCGCCGCAGCGATCCGATGTCTTGCGGAGGGCCATGCCGTCCTTGGTATCGAGCAGGGCTTCAAGTGGATCATGCAAGGCAAAGTGAACAAGGTTACGCCGCTGACTCTAGAACAAGTCAGCCGGCTTCATTTTCGTGGCGGATCGATCCTCAAAACTGCGCGAGCCAACCCCACAAAGGATCCAGCACATCTTGCCCAAACACTAAAAAGCCTCGCCCAACTCGGCGTCACCGGACTCATCACGATCGGCGGAGATGACACGTGCTTCTCCGCGCTCATGCTCGAACGAGCCGCGCAGGGACGCGTGCGCGTTGTCCATGTTCCCAAAACCATCGATAACGATCTCGATCTTCCTCATGGTGTGCCCACCTTCGGCTTTCAGACGGCCCGTCACCTGGGCACATACGCCGTCAAGAACATTCTTGAGGATGCACGCACGACTTCTCACTGGTTTCTTGTCGTGGCCATGGGCCGCAAGGCCGGCCATCTCGCATTGGGCATCGGGAAAGCCGCGGGGGCGACGCTCACACTGATCCCGGAGGAGTTTCACGAGCGGCCGGTGAGATTGACAAGAGTTGCAGATATTCTCGCGGGCGCGATTATCAAGCGGCTGAGCCAGGGCCGCGAGGACGGCGTGGCTGTGCTCGCTGAAGGTATCGCAGAAGTCATGAATCCCGATGATTTCAGGGCGTTAGCGTCCGTTTCTCGCGACGAGCATGGTCATGTGGAGTTAGCCGATCTCGACCTGGGCCGTGCCCTGAAAGAAGAGGTGCTCAAGCGGTTGGCACCCTATAGACTAGCCCCGACGATTCGGCTCAAAGATCTGGGATTTGAATTGCGGTGTGCCGATCCCATCCCCTTCGATATGGAATATTGCCGTGATCTCGGCTGCTGTGCCGCGGAGTACTTGATCGGAGGGGGCACAGGGGCGATGGTGTCGATGGTCAATGGCAAGTTTTCGCCGATCCCGTTCGACTCCATTCTCGATCCGATCACCAATCGGACAAGGGTGCGAACGGTGGATGTGGCCTCGGAGTCCTATCGAATCGCCCGCCGCTACATGGTTCGCTTGGACAGGAACGATCTCGACCAGCAGGAGCGCCTTGCCCGTTGCGCTGCGGTGGTTGGACTCACCCCCCAGGCCTTCCGGGAACGATTCGCCTCGGTCGTCGCGCATGGAGGGGGCGCATGAACGTACATCGACGCTCTTGCCCCCATGGCCTGCTGATGCTAGCTTCGGCAACCTGTGGCAATGACGTCAAGGTCATCGATGACCCGCGCCTGAATCCCGTGTCCTCATGGGCTCTTGTTGACCGATAATTGCGAAGGCTCTGACTCGGATCGGGGTGGACGACTGCAGATGATCCCTATGTGATCGAGCCACGGAGTCGCGATCAGGGTCAGCGCAATCACCATGACCCCAGAGGCGAACTGAATGGGAGTCACGACTCCTGAAGCCAGCAATGCGCCCAGCACCACAAAGCCGAACTCTCCTCCTTGCGCCAGGAGGAACGAGATGCGAGCAGCCGGACGATGTCCTAGGTTTAACGCTCGGGATGCCAGATAAAGCACCGCGATCTTTACCGAGACGATCACGATTGCATGCATCAGTATTCTTGCCGTGTGTCCTTTCAATACGCTCACATCTATCGCGATGCCGACAGACACAAAAAACAGCGCCAGCAATAGGTTCTTAAATGGCGTGACCTCTTCCACCAGGCGATGCCGATGTTCTGTGCTGGACAAGGCGACACCTATGATGAATGGGCCTAGGGCCATCGAAAGCCCGACGCGGGATGCGAGCCATGCGCTCCCCAGTACCGCGATAAACAGCACGGCAGTAAAGGTTTCATTCAGGTGTCGCGCGATAGCCAGACGAAAGAGCCGAGGGCAGACATGTCGGCCGATCAAGAACAAGATAAGCATGACTCCCAGTGCCGGCACGGCGTTCCACCATGCGATAGACTCAGCCGATCCCGTACCCGCAAGGAGGGGGGTCAACGCGATAATGGGCACGACGGCCAGATCCTGGAACAATAAGACACCGAACGCCACTTGCCCATGTTCCTGGTCTAGCTCGCCTTTCTGGTGCAAAATCTGCAGAACCAGAGCTGTCGATGAATTAGAAAGGACCAAACCGAGAAGCAACGCCAACGACCAGGACTGAGCAAACACACGCCAATAGCACATCAACGCCAAGCCGGTCAGCAGCACCTGCAAGCTTCCCAACGCTACGGAATACCGCCGCAATGCCCATACTCTCCGGACATCAAGTTCAAGACCAATCACGAAGAGGAAGAAGACGACCCCCAACTCGGAGACCTCCTGCAGTCTGTCGATCTGGGTCAGGCCGAGCATGTGGGACGAGCCCAATATCACTCCGGACAGCAGCAGGCCCAGTTCCGGGCCAATGCCCAACTTGCGTGCAAGCGGAATGACCACCGCGCTGATCGTCAGCAGCACGGTGATGGCCAGAATAATCTCGTCCAGGTGCAGATAGGGGCTCATTGGCTGACGGACATCTTGTAGAGCGACGGCTACTGCGCGACTACGTCATCATCTCAGCCATGCAGTCATCACAAAGATCGGTCGCTGCCTGCGTAGGATCACGACATCTTAGAGACTCTTGGGCCCAGGCGGTACTGTCACAATTGACAGCGGGTGACCATAGACCGTTAGTGTAATATCCCGGCATCCAGTGGCATTCTTTCCAATCTGGCCGGAGGGGTGATTGACATTACACCAGGTTGACGCCTATTAGTACCGGAATCACAGCACAACCTATGAATCACGGTCCAAGACCCCCTATGGTTACTCGCTCGGTGTGTGAGACTGCTCCATCCATTGCAAGACAACCCTGCCTTTCCGCCTGCCTCGTTGCCCTTCTTCTCGCGACCGTCCTGCCGTCCTGCAAACAGGAGGCTGCATCAACCGCCTCTCCATCCGTTCCTGAGGTCGCGGTGGCGGATGTTGTGCAGAAGGACGTGCCGATTTACTCCGAAGTGGTCGGAACGATTGACGGCATGGTCAATGCGGTCATCAAGGCTCAAGTCAACGGATACTTGATGAAGCAGAACTACGACGAAGGCGCATTCGTGCAGAAAGGTCACCTGTTGTTCGAGATTGACCCCAGGAAGTTTCAAGCGGGACTGGATCAGGCGAAGGGTGAGTGGGCCAAGGCAAAGGCGCAGCTCGTGAAAACGGAATTGGATGTCAAGCGCGATACGCCGCTCGCCCGAGGCGGCGCGATCAGCCAGAAGGAACTGGACGACTCGATTCAGGCCAATTTCGCCGCAAAGGCCTCAGTGGCGTCGGCGAGGGCGGCTGTCGAGCAGGCGGAACTCAACCTCAGCTTCTCCAAGATCATCGCGCCAATCGACGGGGTCGTGGGAATCGCCAAAGCGCAAATCGGCGATCTGGTCGGCCCCGGAGAGGAATTAGCGTCGATGTCCACGCTCGATCCCATCCGGGTGTACATCAGCCTCAGCGAGCAGGAATATCTCCGGTTCGCCGAGAAAATTCGTCAAGGGTACAAGGACCGAGAGGATCCGAAGTTTAACCTTGAGCTCTTGCTGGCCGATGGCACCATCTATCCGGCGAAAGGCCAGATCTTTGTTACGGACCGGCAGCTGGACGTGAAGACCGGCACGATTCGAGTCGTGGCTCGGTTTCCGAATCCGGGCAATATTCTTCGTCCGGGACAGTTTGCCCGGGTGCGGGCCGTTACCCAAACCAAACAGGGAGCCCTTCTGGTTCCTCAACGTGCGGTGACGGAGTTGCAAGGCGGGTATCAGGTCGCCGTCGTGACCGCCGACAACAAGATAGAGATCCGCCCGGTCAAAGTTGGTGCGCGAACGGGAAATCTATGGGTCGTCGAAGAGGGCCTCGCGGCCGGCGAGCGGGTGGTGGCGGAAGGGCTGCAAAAAATCAAGGCCGGCATGACGGTGGCACCAAAAGCTTTCACCGCGGCGCCGGAAGGCAACAAAACCTAACCCTGCATGTTTCATGCGGGGTAGGCGTCTGCCTGGTAGTCCAGCCTATTCACGTGAATTAGCACAAGCAAATTAGCACAAGCAGCGCCATGGCGAAATTCTTCATCAACCGCCCGATTGTCGCGATGGTCATCTCGATCATCATGACGATTCTCGGTCTCGTCGCGATGATTCAACTCCCAATCGCGCAGTTTCCCGACATCGCGCCGCCTGAAATCATGCTGACAGCCACATATGTCGGCGCGGACGCGGTGACCCTCGAACAGTCCGTTGCCACCCCCATCGAGCAGCAGGTGAGCGGGGTGGACAACATGCTCTACATGTACTCCGTGAATGCGAACAACGGAGCGATGACGTTGCGCGTGAACTTCGATATCACCACCAAGCCGAACGACGACCAAATTTTGACGCAGATGCGCTACTTGCAGGCTGAATCGCAACTGCCGCAGGAAGTCAGGAACTACGGTGTCAATATCAAAAAATCGACGACCAGCCCTCTGGCTCTCTTTTCGATCACCTCGCCGAATGGGACCTACAACGACCTGTGGTTGACCAATTACGCCTACATCAATATCAATGATCCCATGAGCCGCGTGCCCGGTATCGGGCAGGTGACGATCTTCGGAGCCGGTCAATACGCCATGCGGTTCTGGGTGCGCCCGGACAGGCTGGCCAAACTCGAAATTACGATCCCCGAGATTCTCGACGCGATCAAGAAACAGAATACCGTGAACCCGGCGGGGCAGATCGGCGCCGAACCCGTTCCGACGGGGCAGGAATTTACCTATACCGTTAGAGCGCAGGGCAGACTTGTGAACCCGGAGGAGTTTGAGCAGATCGTTGTCCGGGCCAATAGCGACGGGTCGATCGTGCGGCTCAAGGATGTGGCCCGGATCGAGCTGGGTTCCCAAAGCTATGGGAACAAGGGCCGGCTCAATGGCAAACCTGCGGCCATCGTGGCTGTGTACCAGCTCCCGGGATCGAACGCAATCGACACAATGGACCGGGCGAAGAAACTGATGGAGGAGATGAAGGCTCGGTTCCCGGCGGACCTGGACTACGTGGTCTCGCTTGACACGACACAGGCGGTTCGGGAAGGAATCAACGAGATCGTACATACCCTGGGCGAAGCGCTGGTGCTGGTCATCATCGTGGTCTTCATCTTCCTGCAGGGCTGGCGTGCCACCTTGATTCCCCTGTTGGCCGTGCCGGTCTCTCTTGTCGGCACCTTCATGCTGTTCCCCATGCTCGGCTTCTCGATCAATACCCTGTCCCTGTTAGGCCTCGTGCTGGCCATCGGTCTGGTCGTGGATGACGCCATTGTGGTGGTCGAGGCGGTCGAACACCACATCGAGCATGGCATGACACCGAAGGATGCCACCTTCAAGGCAATGGAAGAGGTCTCAGGACCGGTGATCGCGATCGCGCTCATCCTGGCCGCGGTCTTTGTGCCGACCGCATTCATCCCAGGGATTACCGGAAGGCTGTACCAGCAGTTCGCCATCACGATTGCGCTATCCGTGGCGATCTCAGCGTTCAACGCGCTCACGCTCAGCCCGGCCCTCTCGAGTCTCCTGTTGCGACCGAAAAGGCCGGCCAGAGGCCCGCTGGGCCTCTTCTTCGGCTGGTTCAACCGATGGTTCGATCGAGCGACCAATGGGTACGTCGGGATCTGCGGTCACTTGATTCGCAAAGGCGGACGTTCGATGGTGCTCCTGGGCCTGTTTGCAGTTGCCGCTGGCTTCTTCGGCGCCCGACTCCCGAACGGCTTCCTGCCAATGGAAGACCAAGGGTACCTATATTTGAACGTCCAACTGCCGGCCGCCTCGTCGCTCCAGAGGACCGATGAGGTCACCAAAAGAATTGAAGAGATCCTGAGCCGTACACCCGGTGTCCAATATGCGTCCGCCATCATCGGCTTCAGTCTCCTCAGCACCGTGAATACCACCTACAACACGTTTTTCTTCGTGACGCTCGCTCCCTGGGACGAACGGAAACACCCCGATGAGAAAATCATGGCGATCTTCAAGAACGTCAACCGGCAATTGGCTGAGTTACCTGAAGCTCAAGCGTTCCTCTTCCCTCCGCCGGCGATTCCCGGCGTCGGCACCTCGGGAGGCGTGTCGTTCGTTCTCGAAGACCGCGCCGGCAAGAACGTCGCGTTTCTGGCTGAGCACACCCAGAAGTTCATCGAAGCCGCCCGTCAACGTCCCGAAATAGCCGCCGTCAACACGACCTTCATCCCCAGCGTTCCCCAGGTCTCCGCCAAGGTGGACCGGGACAAGGTGCTGAAGCAGGGAGTCAACCTTGGAGACGTCTACCAAACCCTCCAGACGTTCATGGGAGGGGTGATGGTGAACTACTTCAACCGCTTCGGACGGGTGTGGCAGGTCTACGTCCAGGCCGACGGCGATTTTCGCACCCGTGCAGACAACGTCGGTCAGTTTTATGTCCGCAACGCGTCCAACGACATGGTACCCCTCTCGGCACTGGTGTCGATGGAGGCGACATCCGGGCCGGAATTCACCATGCGCTTTAATGCCTACCGGTCTGCCCAGCTATTTGTGTCTGCGAAGCCCGGCTACAGTTCCGGCCAGGCCATGACGGCGCTGGAGGAGGTCTTCGCGGAGACGATGCCGCGCGAGATGGGCTATGACTCTACCGGGATGTCCTTTCAGGAGAAGGCTGCGGCGGAAGGGGTGCCGGCCAGTGTGATCTTCGGCTTCTCTCTGCTGTTTGTCTTTCTCATCCTCGCGGCGCAGTATGAGAGTTGGGCGTTACCGTTCAGCGTCTTGCTCTGCACGCCGATTGCGGTGTTCGGCGCATTCGGAGCGCTCTGGGTCCTTGGTCTGGAAAATGATGTATTTACCCAGATCGGCCTGGTCATGCTGATCGGACTGTCGGCCAAGAATGCGATCCTCATCGTGGAGTTCGCGAAGGTGGAATATGAAAAGGGCAAGACTGTCACGGAGTCGGCTCTCACCGCCGCCCGCCTGCGGCTACGCCCTATTCTCATGACGTCGTTCGCGTTTATCCTCGGGGTCGTCCCGCTCGTCCTCGCAGCGGGAGCGGGGGCGCACGGTAGAATCCTGCTCGGTATTGCCGTCCTGGGTGGGATGCTGGCGGCGAGTTTCATTGCGATCTTCTTGATTCCGGTCGCTTACACAGTCGTGGAGAACCTGGTGCAGCGCCATGATCGCCCGAGGCCTGGAGCACCGAGGCCCGGGGCACCCATACCCTCTGGCGATGGCGAGGCGCATGTCCCGACCACCCAGCCGGAACCAGTCCCGGCTCATGTACGGACCCAAGGAGCCCATTGAGATGCGTGGTTGGATCGTCGCGGCAATAGCGATCCTCTTGCTCAGCGCGTGCAAGATGGGACCGAATTACACGAGACCGGACACTCCGGCGGAAGACGCCTGGCGGATGACGCCAGCCACCGCTGAATCGCTGGCCAATCTCCCCTGGTGGGAGTTGCTCAAAGATCAAGAGCTTCAGAAGTTGATCCGGATCTCGTTGGAGGAAAACCAGGACCTGCGGGTGGCCGTCGCGAGCGTCGAGCAGTTTCGTGCTCAACTCATCATTTCCAAATTCGACCTCGCCCCATCCCTGGAGTATCAGGGTAGCGCCCTGACGTTTCATAACACGAACGATGAAGTGCTGACGTTTGGACCGGGGGTGTCCATCCCCAACCCGGGCGGTGGCTCGGGCGGAGGAACGGATTTTTCGCATCTGGCGGGAGCCGCCGGGCTCAAATGGGAGATCGATCTCTGGGGACGCATCCGTCGATCGATCGAGGCGGCTCACGCCCAGCTCCTGTCGCAAGAGGAAAATCGACGCGCGGTGATCCTTGGATTGGTCGGCAATGTCGCCGAATCCTACTTTGATCTCCGCGCGCTTGATCTGCAGATCGACATCACCAAACGGACACTCATTGCTTGGGACGAGAGCGTGCGGATCTCGCGGCTGCGCTTCCAGCACGGCGACATTCCCAAACTCGATTTGGACCGGTTTGAGGCGGAACAGGCAGGTACCGCAGCGCATCTGGCCGAACTGGAACAGCAGATGGTTCAGCAGGAAAATCAACTCAGCCTGCTGCTGGGGCGGAGGCCGATGCCCATCCCCCGCGGCCTCGCGCTGACCGAGCAGTCCATGCCACCGAACGTGCCGCCCGGTCTTCCCTCGGACCTTCTGCAGCGTCGCCCCGATATCGTCCAGGCTGAGCAGGAGTTGACCGCGGCGACGGCGAAGATTGGGGTCGCTCAAGCACAACGGTTTCCACAACTCTCCCTCACCGGGAGTGCCGGCGGGGCAGGGTTCCGGCTCGATTCCCTTTCTTCCGGACCCTTTGCGACCCTTGGAGCAAGCGCCAGCCTGACCGGGCCATTGCTCAACGCCACTGCGCTGGGCTATCAGGTGCAATCCGCTGAGGCACAAACCAGGCAAGCGGTGGCACAGTATCAAAAAACAATCCTCACGGCCTTCAAGGAAGTCGAGGATGCGCTGATTGTCGTGCAGAAGTCGCGGGAGCGCCGGGAGGCGCAGGACCAGCAGGTCAAGTCACTGCAATCTGCATTGGGGTACGCGACGCAACGCTACCAGGGGGGTAGGGCGAGCTACCTCGACGTGCTGACCGCGCAGCGAAATCTGTTCGATGCGGAATTGTCCCTTGCCAAGACGCGTCGGACGCAATTGGTCTCAGTGGTCCACCTGTACAAGGCGCTGGGCGGCGGGTGGCTTCCCGAGAATCCTTTGAACGTGACGCCCGTTCCACCATCGCCGAAAAAAATCGCCAGCGAGTGACGGAATGCGTTCTCGCCGGACTCTCCGCATGCAAAATGGGGCCGGACGGCCGCGAAGCTTGCGGCCCTCGAAAAGCAGGTCGTGCAAACAGAAAATCAATTGAGCGCCCTGCGCGGTTGAAAATCTGCCAAGATTGCCCGCTTCGTATCGAATTTGAACCTTGATGCTTCCTCTTGACTCTTCAAGGATCGGTTGTTATCTTGAACAACGTTTTTGATCCTGCCTAGTGGCCGCTGTGACGGAGATTCGGTCACAACGGATTCTGAGGAACTTCGATTCAAAAATTTTGTTCTGGAGTTTTCGTTCTTGACAGTGTTTCGGCTCGCGTAGTAGACTGCGCGGCTCGCGTGAAGAACGCGACACGGTTCTTTGACAACTGAATAGAGCGAGTAATGAGCAAAGGTAAGGTAAGGTGTATTGAAGAGGTGGCCCTCGGGTCCAATTTGAATACAAACCTTTTTGAGAGTTTGATCCTGGCTCAGAACGAACGCTGGCGGCGCGCCTAATACATGCAAGTCGAGCGAGAAGGTGTAGCAATACACTTGTAAAGCGGCGAACGGGTGAGGAATACATGGGTGACCTACCATCGAGTGGGGAATAACCAGCCGAAAGGCTGGCTAATACCGCGTACGCTTCCGGATTTTCGAATTCGGAAGGAAAGCGATGCCGTGGGTATCGCGCTCTTTGATGGGCTCATGTCCTATCAGCTTGTTGGTAGGGTAACGGCCTACCAAGGCTTTGACGGGTAGCTGGTCTGAGAGGACGATCAGCCACACTGGCACTGCGACACGGGCCAGACTCCTACGGGAGGCAGCAGTAAGGAATATTGCGCAATGGGCGAAAGCCTGACGCAGCGACGCCGCGTGGGGGATGAAGGTCTTCGGATTGTAAACCCCT
>JBEVJJ010000098.1:0-24140 GCA_040510255.1 Nitrospiraceae bacterium
TCCATCCACTTATCCTGGACGTACGACTGACGGCACTTAGGACACACGAACACGCCCTTCTTATACAAGACTCGCCGCTTCTCTTTCATCGCACCCTCCGTTCAATCGAGACTCAATCGAGAATCGCACAGGAACATTCTCTATTGCAAGCCTACGGCCGACTCTTCAGGACTCGACCGCCCACGTTGCTGTCCCTGGGCTTGACGCCTCTTTTGCCGATGGTTAGGATGCCCGCATGAACCTCTTGTCCTCTCTGAGAAGGTCCAGCGCACGACTTCTCGCGACTTGGATCGTGGTGGTTGCGTCGGCCATCACCACGCCTCACATGGCCGTGTCGGCAGGCCCAGAACGGCCGCCTGACGTGATTATCCCTATCAAGACTCCCCGGGGTGCGGTGATCTATGCTGAACTCGCCGATACGCCGGTCAAACGCTCGCAGGGTCTGATGTTTCGGGAAACGCTTGCTGCCAACCGCGGCATGTTATTTACGTTCGGAGACACGCAATCCTGGTCCTTTTGGATGAAGAATACGAAGCTTCCTCTGGATATCATCTGGTTGGATCCGAAAAAAACAATCGTGCATATCGAACGTAACGTTCCCATCTGTACGAAAACTGATGACAGTTGCCCGCAATATCGACCTAACAATGGCGCGATGTTTGTGTTGGAAATCAACGGCGGGAGGGCGGACGCCCTCGACCTTCAAGGGGGGAAAAAGCTTGAATTCAAACTCCCCTAATCCTGAGTAAATCGTGAAAACTTCTACTAGCTACACGTGCCGATAGCTGACTGCGACGGTGGGCTCACCGATCGTGCTGCAGCCACGAATCGTCATAAATAATCCCAGTATGAATTCCCATACATAGGGCAATAGGATCAAACGAAGCTGCCGAGACGCGGTTGCAATCCACGACCAGACGGATCGATCCGCTCAATGGCCGGTCATGCCTGCATAAGCCCTTGGCAATGGGGCATTGACCAGGTTCCATTGGCGCAACCCCCGCCATCTATGACTGGGATGAATTATCTCTGTCTGGCGGTGAGCGGGAAAAGAGCACCAGGGCAGTGCCTATCGGTCCTGCCACGAGCGCACACGCCGGGCCGTGATCACGCCATCGACTCGTTCGATCGTCTTCATGACTCGGCCGAGGTGGCCCGTATCCGCTATTTCGATGACGAAATCAAGCATGGCCTTTCGATCCTCGCGCGTGGTGATCTCGGCACGACTGATATTCGCTTGGCATTCAGAAATGGCGGCTGAAACATTTGCGAGGACCCCTGTTTTGTCAATAGCAATGACGGACACCTTGACCGAATGCGTGCTCGGCATCGAGGTATCCCATTCAACTTCGACCAATCGATTCTTATCATAATCCAGCGCTTCTAGATTCGGACAATCGACGGTGTGGATGGTCAACCCTCGACCACGGGTAATGTAGCCGAGAATGCGGTCCCCGGGAACGGGATTGCAACAACGTGACAGTTGCATCAACAGATCGCGCGCGCCTTTGACCTTAACACCTCTCTCATCCCCTTTGGCTAGTGCGGGTTTTGACGGTACCTGCTCAACGGAACTGGGCATGGCCGGCGCCGTTGCAGAATTGAGCTTGCCGACCACCTGTGCCGTGGGGAGGTGGCCGAATCCTACCGCGGCAGCCAGTTCATCCGTCGTGTCGTAGCCGGCCTGCTGAGCAACGTGCAAGAGCTGATCCGATCGGATCATCTGTGCCGGAGCCAAGCCATGACGTCGGAACTCTGATTCTAGAAGCCTGCGGCCTATATCGATGCTCCGCTGATGCTCTTCGGCTTTGATCCAATGTTTGATCTTGGTTTTCGCGCGGGAAGTACGGACAAACTTCAGCCAGTCCTTATGCGGTGTTTGGTTGGGTGAGGTGAGAATTTCAACCGTGTCACCACTCGATACGGCATGCTTCAACGGAACAATTTTGCCATTCACCTTGGCGCCGACGCAGTGATTTCCGACCTCGGTATGAATCGCGTACGCGAAATCGACGGGAGTGGATCCCTTGGGCAATTCCTTGACCATGCCTTTGGGTGTGAACACGTAGACCACATCATGAAACAAGTCCAATTTGACCGAGTCCATGAATTGACGGTTGTCTGGCAAATCTTGATGCCACTCCACGAATTGCCGCAACCAGCTAAAGGTCTTCTCTTCCTTCTCCTCGATCTGTCGTTGTTCTTTATATTTCCAATGGGCCGCAATCCCCTGTTCTGCGACCCGATGCATCTCTTCGGTCCGTATTTGAAACTCGACGTGCTCTCCCTTCGGTCCCACGACGGTTGTGTGCAACGATTGATAGAGGTTGGACTTCGGAATCGCGATGTAATCCTTAAATCGCCCAGGCAGCGGTCTCCACAAGGAATGAATAATGCCCAACCACGCGTAGCAACTCATTTTTGTGTCGGTAATGATGCGGAGCGCGGCGAGATCGTAGACCTCCTCGAAGGAGATAGACTGCTTTTCCATCTTCTGGTAAATGCCGTAGAGATGCTTGGGACGGCCGGATACCTCTCCCTGCAACCCATTCTCCGTCATCGCTTTCTTGACGACTTCGATGACCTCCTGGATGTATTGCTGCCGATCCTCATCGCGCTTGGCGACCCGTACCCTCAACGTCTCGTACACGTCGGGCTTGAGATGCTTGAGACACAAGTCCTCCAGTTCATTCTTGATCCACCCTATGCCGAGCCGGTTTGCGAGCGGGGCATAAATCTCCAATGTCTCCTGGGCAATTTCCTGCCGCTTGTGTTCGCTTAGGTACTCCAGCGTGCGCATGTTGTGCAGTCGGTCGGCGAGCTTGATGAGGACAACGCGAATATCGTCCGCCATCGACAGCACCATCTTCCTGAAATTCTCAGCCTGCTTTTCCTCATAGTTGCGAAACGTGATCTTGCCGATTTTCGTGACACCTCCGACGAGATGGACGACCTCCGGGCCGAACTCCCGTTCAAGTTCCTCAGGAGTGGCCAACGTATCTTCCAGGGTATCATGAAGCAATCCGGCGACCACGGCGGTGACATCGGTCCTGAGCAGGGTCAGGACGCCGGCAACGGCAAGCGGGTGTTGGAGGTACGGCTCTCCCGAACGACGAATTTGCCCTTCGTGGGCTTTAGCGGAAAATTCGTACGCCTTGCGGATCGCCTGCAGATCGGCCTCCGCATTGTAGCTTTTGAGACGGTCGATCAGTTGATCCAGTTCGGTAACGGTCTCGTAGACCATGTGTCAGTCATTCCTCCGGCGGGCTCATTCGCAAGCCGCGAATGCGCAACTGGATTCTATCGTATCCATTCCAGTGATTTCGCTCCGGGCTGAACGCCAGATCCACAGGCTGACGAACCGTCAACCCTTGATCTGCGTATGATCCCATGCGAAACCCGATGCTGTCGAAGGTCCACGATGCGCCCTTGCGCACCCGCAATTTTAGGTGCCTATCGCCCACGACACGCGCATCGACGACCTCCAATCCTCGAACCGCGAGGGTGGGCTCCGGATTACCTGCTCCAAAAGGGTGCAGACTTTCCAACTCTTCAATCAGCCGGAGATTCACCTGGGAGAGTTGCACTTCTGCATCGACATGCAAGGTGGGAACCGCCTCTGTTTGGCCCACCCAACGCATGGCCACCTCGTTGAACCGGTCCTGGAACTCGGGAATTTTTGACTCTGAAACCGTTAAGCCGGCTGCGCTGGGATGACCTCCGAATGCGACCAACAGATCCCGGCAGGATGACAACGCCTGATAGAGATCAAAGCCCGGAACCGTCCTCGCCGAACCCTTCCCAACCCCTTGATCATCAACAGCGATTACGACGGCCGGGCGGTGATACCTTTCCACCAATCTTGCCGCGACAATTCCCACGACGCCCACATGCCACCGTCGCGAAGCCAGGACGATGCCTGCACCCCCCTTGGACTCTTCGACGCACCCGAGGGCCTGGCCGGAAATATCCTCCTCAATGCGTTGGCGCGTCCGATTGAGCGTCTCCAAATGTTCTGCCAGCCGACGTGCTTCAGAATCCGATTCCGTCGTGAGCAATTGAACACCCGCTAGAGCATGATCCAGTCGACCGGCAGCATTCAGCCGTGGAGCCAAACGGAACGCAATAGTGTCGCTCGAGCATGCGCGCGTCACACCTGCAACCTGCTTCAAGGCGCGGATCCCGCATCTGGCACCACGGGAGATTTGCGCCAACCCTTCACGAACAAACACACGATTCTCATCGTGCAATGGCACGATATCAGCCACAGTCGCCAGGGCAACCAGATCCAATTGGCTCTCAGGCATGAAATCGCCTGCGAATTTCATATGATATGCCTGCATGACCTTATACGCTAAACCGCCCGAGCACAGCCCCTTAAAGGGATACACAGCATCACGCCGGTGGGGATTGAGCACGGCAAGCGCGTCCGGCATCGAGTTGTCAGTTTGATGGTGATCGGTCACGACGACATCGATTCCCAGTTCGCGTGCAACAGCAATTTCACGGTGAGAAGTCGTGCCGCAATCGGACGTGACAATCAGAGACACCCCTTCAGCATGCAGGTGACGAATGGCGCACTCATTCAACCCGTATCCTTCGCGAAGGCGATGCGGGATATACGCATGGCCGTCCCCTCCGGCAGCGTGAAAAAAGGACAGATAGAGGCTCGTCGCGGAGACACCATCAACGTCATAGTCTCCGTAAAAACAGACCCGTTCTCGATGCAGAATGGCCTTGTTCAGCCGATCGATCGCCCGCTCCATGTCGGGCAATAAAAACGGATCATGAACAGCATTTTCAGACGACAGCCACCTCTGTGCCACCATGACATCGGTCACCCCCCTGGTTATAAGTATTGAGGCGGTCACCGGCGAGATGGACAAGGCCCGAGCCAAGGACGTCCGCAGTTCGATATCGGTCTCCCGAAAGACCCACTGCTTGTCGCGCATGCCTGCCTTTCAAGAAAACCGGATGGTTCTAACTTACTGAGAAGTAAGGGGATGGTATAGGCTCCCCTGCCCGTTGTCAAACTAAGCCGGGCTAAGTTGACAATGACCCTGAACAGCAAGACAGGAATCGAGACCTGATCGTTGGCAATTCGATAAAAAACAAATAACCGGAGGGTACGGAGAATGGATGGAATTGGATGCAAAGTCAATGCATGGGTGTGGGCTATTCTCCTCCTTTCTGCACATAGTTTTTCACAAACTCCTCCGCATTTTTTTCGAGCACATCATCGATCTCATCTACGAGTTTGTCGATGTCCTCCTTCAGCTTTTTCCCGCTCTCAACAACCTTGGGATTCGGCTTGACTTCCTCTTTGCCATGCGACTCCCTTTTGGACTCCTGCTTTCTGTCTTGTTTCTCCATGTGAGTCCCTCCCAATAACGCCGGAATTCGAGATGCTCGGTCCCCGAGCGCCTGAATTCAGGTTACTCCGGAGCCATTCCCTCCGTCAAGCTGGGCAGGCTTTCACGAATGGCTCCGGCCACTAGCTTACCGCACGATCAACGACACGATCAGGAGCGCAACAATGTTGATGACCTTGATCATGGGGTTGATGGCTGGCCCCGCCGTATCCTTGTAGGGATCGCCGACCGTATCGCCTGTCACGGCCGCCTTATGCGTATCCGTCCCCTTCTTTCCCTGTTCTTCAATGAACTTTTTCGCGTTGTCCCACGCACCGCCACCGCTGGTCATTGAAATCGCGACGAACAAGCCTGTCACGATGCTGCCGACGAGCACACCACCCAGAGCTTGCGGTCCGAGAATGACCCCCACAAGGATCGGCGACAGTACGGGAATCAATCCGGGGATCATCATCTTCTGAATCGCCGCTTGCGTGACGATATCGACGCAGGTACCATACTCCGGCTTGCCGGTTCCTTCCATGATGCCTTTAATCGTCCGGAACTGGCGCCGCACCTCTTCCACCACCAGACCGGCCGCCTGTCCCACAGCCTTCATGCAGAGAGCGCCGAAAATAAACGGTAACATCCCACCCAGGAACAGTCCCACTAGAACTGAGGGATTGGAGAGATCGAAGGTACTGGCAGTGCTTCCCGTACTCCCTTTCGCAACCTCACGAGCAAATTCAGCAAATAACACGACCGCCGCAAGACCCGCCGATCCGATCGCGTAGCCCTTTGTCACCGCTTTCGTGGTGTTGCCTACTGCATCGAGCGGGTCCGTGATATTACGGACCTCTTGCCCCAGATGCGCCATCTCGGCGATTCCACCGGCATTGTCTGTAATCGGGCCAAACGCATCGATGGCCACCACAATGCCTGCCATCGAAAGCATCGCCACGGCCGCAGTCGCGACACCATACAATCCACCTGATGCCTCGCCACCGCAGATCCAGTAGCTACCGAGAATCGCCGCGCCGATGACGACGACCGGCCAGGCGGTTGCCTGCATGCCGACTGCAAGCCCGGCAATGATGTTCGTGGCGTGACCTGTTTCACTGGCCTTGGCGATGTCCTTCACAGGCGCATAGCTCTTGGACGTGTAGTAATCGGTGATAAATACCAAAGCGAGCGTCACCCCAAGTCCAATCAACGCCGCCAGGTAATAGCTGACTCCGCTCACGCCGCCCACATTGTCCATGATCTTGGTCGTGATTGGGAAAAAGGCCGCGGCAGCGAGACCACCAGCCACGAACAATCCCTTATAGAGGGCCGTCATGATTTCCCCTCCCGGCGAAACTTTGACGAACCAGATCCCGACGATCGTGGCGAAGATCGTCACACTACCCAACGCGAGCGGATACAGGATCGGGGCGCTTTGACCTTTGAAGAGGGTAAAGGCCAACACCATCGCCGCCACGGTTGTCACGGCATAGGTTTCAAACAAGTCGGCCGCCATGCCGGCGCAGTCCCCCACATTGTCACCAACGTTATCGGCAATGACGGCGGGATTACGTGGGTCGTCCTCCGGGATACCGGCCTCTACTTTGCCGACCAGATCCGCACCGACGTCCGCGGCTTTCGTATAAATGCCGCCGCCCACGCGCGCAAATACGGATATGAGGCTGCCGCCGAATCCCAGGCTCAGCAGCGCATGGATCGCTTTCTCCTGACCCGCGACCTGGGACGCCACCGCATAGAATCCGGTGATAGCCAGTAAACCTAACCCGATCAAGAGCAATCCCGTTACGGCACCCCCGCGAAACGCTACCGTCAACGCGGCATTCATTCCTTGATGGGCCGACTGGGCTGTCCGAACATTGGCCCTCACGGCGATGATCATCCCGACATACCCGGCCAGTGCCGACGCGCCGGCTCCGATCAGGAAACCGACCGCAGTGAGCATTCCGAACTTGTCGGAAGCAAAACCTGCCAGCCACAACACGACGAAGAGAACTGCCGCCACGATGCCGACGGTCCGATATTGCCGGTTCATATAGGCACCGGCTCCTTCTTGAATCGCTTTTGCAATGTCCTGCATCTTCTGGCTCCCTGCGGGGAGTTTGAACACCCACATGGCCAGGTAGAGGCCATAGGTAATGCCGGATGCCGCCGCAATCAGAGCAAAGATAATGATCGCTGAGTCACTCACAGTTCTCTCCTCCTGATGGTGAAGGCTTGTCTGTCACACGCTTCCCCGTGGCTTTAACCCATCGAAAGTACATTTCCAAAGGGAAAAACCGCAGGGTGGTTCGAATCAGAATTCAGCAGCTGGTTGCACGAAAAGTGGGCCATTCTATACGGGATGTCTTCCGAGGATCAAGATGAAACGTGAGACACCGGAGCCCGCGCAACTCTCCCGACGAACGCAAGCGAGCGCCGATCCCCAGGCTGGCAACCACGTCATCCGTGTGACCGATGATCTGAAATATGGAACGGCAATCATGTCATCCAGAGACGATTCGAGCGCGATGGGTCTCCACGAAGACAAGCAACCATGGCAGGCCAGGCGAAGAGATACGTTTGCGCACCCTAGACAATCTTGCTATAGTGCGCGCGGAGGAGCGCTATGGGGTTCGCGCCGGATTATATCGTCGTCGATGCACAAACGTTCAGCAAACAGAAACTCGCACTCGACAATCATGTGTACAAGAATTGTTCGGTCGATGACTGTGACATCTATTACAGTGGAGGGCCCTACGAACTCATCGACACTCACATTACGAACTCTCGCCTGATTCTCAATCAGCCTGCCAAGCACGTGTACTCGGCCATTCAAATCTTCAAAATGAAGTCGCCCGGTTCACGAATTATCGCCGAATAGAAGAACGCGTTCCCTACAAGGCACGCCTATTGTGTCTCGTCGTCTTGACGAGATACGCTTCACGAGATGGATTTTGCTATTTATTAACCGGAATGTTTTCGTTGTACTTGACAATTTCGATCGACTGAAAGACAGGATCTTGCGCACCCTTGCTCGATTCCGCCTCGATGCGCTGGAGAAACGCGGGGGAACCGGTGACGGGGGCGTAACTCAAAGTGGCTTCGATGTCGAATGTCTTGGTGTCTTTAGGGGTGGGAAGATTGAAGGTCTCAATACGTTTTTCTTCCGGTTTTAAGACTGTATCCTCCACGACTTTGACCGCTTCAAAGTCAAAGATTGTTTTCTGGTCTTTTGCATCAACGTAGGTGCGGCCGTACACCCGCCTGTCGCTGAACACACTTTTCAGGTTTTTCCCCTTGATGTCCAAACTGAGTACCACACTGGCCCATCCGGGGTGAGTGGTCGGCAAATTGTGCGGCACGAGGCTATGCACGGTCACCGTCACCGTGGTCTTGTCGCCTTCAATCTTGGTCTGGACGTCAAGTTTTGCTGCTTCCTGCCGCAGTTTCCCAATACGTCCCGGGAATGTGTGGTTGGCAACCTTTCGTTTATTCTCCCCGTTGGCGGATTCTCCGACCTGTTCCGGCATATGACACGTCTGGCATTCCTTCCCGGATTTGATCGCCTTGCTCTGATCCCAGTTTCCCAATAAGTCGTTGCTCTTACCGAGATTCGCGCCCGCCGGTACCGATTGATGACAGTTGAGACAGAGGTCGGATTTCCGAAAGAGATCAAGGTCCATCGATTGATGGGCTAAGTTCGCGGCGAAATCCTTATACGGCCCGTACATGGTTTTGCTGCCGACATCGTATTTGGGCTCCGGCGGATGCTTGGCGCGATCCACCTGTTTGATCAAGTGGCATTGCACACACGCGACTCCATCCAGCGACGGCTCTCCGGACCGTGCCTGAGCCACGAACATGTCTGCCTGCTCCGAGAACTCCCGCACGTGAGGCGCGTGGCATCGAAAGCAGAGTGCTTTATCTTTTCCGCCTGAAAACGCCACATATTGGTCGAGAGCGGCCCTGAACGTGGGGGTATGAATCGATCGTGACAAGGGAGAGGTTTCCCATTCCTCAAATACCCGCTCGTGACAACGCTTGCATTTACTCGAATGGGGGAACGCCTTTTCGATTGCCACCTTGGGTTTCACATCCTGCGCCAATCCCTGCTGCACGTGGTAGCTCCCGACAGCCAGGATGCACAGAAACATACCGATCATTCCCCATATGCATACGCGCCGATCAAGTGTCACCGTTGAGCAAACTCCCCTCTGTCATTCTCATGCGGCTACGCGCCGCCCTGGACTCGACCGCCTCAGAGCGACCTCACCCGGTAGGTCAATATGCGAGGTTGGACGTATTCCTCAATGATCTTTGTGGCCACCGCCCGCTCTTGGTCGTTCGCCAATGTAGCTAAATATTTCTCCTTTAAGGAGCTTCCGGGATCCGGAATCAGGGCGTAGGTAAGAACCACCTCCAGATGGGCGGGTGCGCTCCCGGCAGGTATTGATTGCATGAATGGAATTCGACGGGTATGTCCACCTTTGATGAATGGGTCCGGGATATCCCCACGCAAAATCTTGTCATACGACAACCCGAATTGCTTCATCTCCTGTCCAAGCATCTTCCCCTCCGCATCCTTGACGACAATCGTGACAAAAAACTGTTTCAAGATGGGATCACCATCAGGGAAACTGTGGGGGAGGCTGCCGACCTTGACCAGTACCGTTCCCTCGACTCCGGAGGACGATTTGGTCGCCTCGATATCAATACGGGGCATCCACTCAGCTTGCAAATTCCGGTTTTTCAATAACGTGCCCGGGATGACTACTCCGCGAAACCAATGACGTCCGATCGACCTGGTCATCGCACCCCGTTTAGATGTTGAACTCCCGGTGGAGGGCTCCATGTGGCAGTCCTGACAGACCGTCCCTTTAAGTATCTCCCCCGGCACCTCCTTCTGGGTGACATCTCTCACTTTGTCAAAGTGACACGATGCACAGTAATTGGCGCCCTTGTAGACATCAGACTGGGTGGCCTGATGGACGAGATTGTCTTCCGGGTCTGGATAGGGACCATACAGCATTTCTCCCGGCTTCACCTTGTAGGTCGGAGGAGGATGTGTCGAGGTCCCCTGTCCATCAATAAGGTGGCACGACGCGCATCCGATGCCTTCGATCTGAGGCTTGCCCGACAACACCTGCGCGGTGATTTTATCCACGTACTTCGGGAAAACGGTCACCGCCGGGGCATGGCATGACAAACACCGTTGCCGCTCTTCGGCCGTGGGGTTGGTTTGAATCCAAAGCCCCAAAACCGTGCGAAATACAGGCGATTCGAATGCCGTGCCGTGCAGTAACGCCGCATCTACACGACCAAACGTCTTCAGATCAGGCGTTTGCTCTCGTATGCCTTTCCATTCTTCATAGTGCCGGTCGTGGCACTGCTTGCAGTCTTCAGACCGAATGAAAATTTTCTCAATTTCCGCGATCCAATCGGCGGCCGGCTGCCCATCAGGCTTTTGAGCAATGGCGCGTTCGTGGAACAGGGCATTCACCGCCAGAAAAAGAGTCAGCACCGCGATGATGCCGAACTGTTTGACGATTACGGCCAGACGACTCACAGGCCCTCCAGAAAGCAATTAGTCACGTTTGCATCCGACGAAGTGGAAATTCACACCCCAGCCGACCGGGTCTCCGGGATCGGCAGGTTCATAGGTCCCAACGGTAAAATTACACTCCGGCATGGCGCGTTTGAGAGCTTTCCCAAAATCGATCATATTTCTGACTTCCTGTTTATCGATTTCCTTGATCACCGACCGAACCTTAATTCCGGCATAGTCAGCGCGGGAATTGCCGATCACTTCGAAGACCGCCACACCCTCGGATCTTTCCAGTTTTAGCTCCCGTTGAATGTCTCCATCCACTTCGCCCACCGCAATACCGAATTCCTCTCCAAGGCTGACGGCTTGATCGACCGTCATACCCCCATCCTGCTCCGCGGCAAGCAGATGTTTCGGCCCGCTGCATACGTACCCGCTGAGCAGGACACAGAACAATACAAAAAAAGCCCTTCCTGGCGGGAGGGCTTTATTCGCTTCGTATCGGCGTATGATCGAAAAGACCTCCAACCCTTTTGCCTCACCTGGAACGCGCAGCCCTCTGCCGGACGGTGCCTTACGCAGTCCTCACCCGATCAAGAACGACTACAGCTTGGTGACGGGATCGAGCGAGAGCTGAAACCAGGGAGCAATCGCCTTTTGACCGTTCCGTTCCTTATTTTCGCCGTTCCACACGGCAAAAGAAACGGTTTGAATCCGGCCAGGGACCAGCTTCGCCTCATTCTCCTGCTCTTCACTCGATAGCGGTCTCCGCATCACCACTCGCCACATACCGTCCTTCCACGTGGCTCTTCCCTGCACGCGCCCCTGCTTTTCCTTGGTCGTCAGCGTGCTGAACCCTCCGCCAATCAAATCTTCTACAGAGGAGGCCCGTCGCGGAATCACCTCAAACCTCCTGGGCTCCCCAGACCCCTTTTCCTTTTCTGGGGTCCTGGCAGCGCGACGATCGATGTCGCTTTGCCAATCAGCCTTCCAGTGCCAAATGTTAATGTAGTGATCCAGTTGCCCCATACAAAAAAAGGCTGGCGCATCGCCGAGCGGCAATCCCAACGCCACCCCGTCTCGGAACGTTCCTGGGGTCAGGCGGTCATTTCTGGTGTTGTCCTGCCATTCCAGCAGGAACGCGATATCCGTTCCATTGTGCATCGCCCGAACCGTCAACGCCCGAGCGGTCGGCTCGGGCCACACGGGTCGCGTAATGATTTGCCCGCTCAATGGCAAGGTCATGGGAGGGATCTTTTGCCAGGCCGGCTCTTCCGGTGTCGAGGGAATATCCCCTGAGACCCACGGGGCTCTAATGATCATCCCTTCCGAACTGACGATCGGAATGCCAAGACCGCCCAGTACGAACGCAGCGACGATGAGGACAATGAGGAAGACGAGCAGAACGGGGCGGGACAAACCGACCTGTTTCATTCGAACCATGCGGTAGCCTCGGGACCCTTCTTCACCAATGGCAAGTCTTGCCGTTCCAGCGCTATGCCTGCCCGTCAGTGAACCTACGCCGGCGCATTACCACAAGCGTGCCCGGCGGATCTTATTTTCTCCTCGCTCGCAGATATACAAATGTCCCTGCCGATCAATGGCTAAGCCGACAGGAGAATTCACTACCGCCTCAATGGCCGCCAATCCATCACCATGCTTGATGTGCCCAGCCGCATCCTTTGCTACAAACCGGGCAGCCCCGCACCCACCCATGTTCTTGTCTTCGTATCCGCTGTCTCCGTTGCCTGCAACTGTGCTAATAAGGCCGGTCTGCGAATCCACTTTGCGCACGCGATGGTTCCCGGTATCGGAAATGTATGCATGATTGTGCTGATCGAAGACCACGGCCTCCGGCGCATGGAGCATGGATTTTCCAGCCACTTTGTCATCCCCATCAAAGCCAAATCGGCATACACCCGCCAGAGTCGAGATCACACCGGTCCTCTGACTGACTTTCCTGACGCGATTGCTGCCTTTGTCCACAAGATAGAGATCCCCAACTCCATCAATTGCGAGCCCAACGATATCATACAGACGTGCTTCCAGCGCCGACCGACCATCGTCCAGATAGAGAGAAAGATCCAGCCCATCGGAACACACCGGCATAAGCCATCCATTGTCATCGCTGAAATCAATGCCGATAGCATCCCCGGACAGGACAACGAGATTCCGTGCGACCAGCGGTTGCTCGCGCGAGTCGTCCTCACTCGACCAGTTTCCCGCCACGGTCTCAACCATGCCGCTCCGTGCATCGAAGCGTCGGATTCGATGGGACTGCGTGTCCGCGATATACAAGACATTATCTTTGTCGAAGGCGATGGCCGCAGGCCAGGTCAAATTCACATCCAGTGCAGGACCATCACCATTGAACCCATGCTGGCCGGTACCGACGACGGTGGTGATGATGCCGGTTTCGTGATCCACCTTTCGAATGCGGTTGCTTCCTGAGTCGCAAATGAACAGGTCATTGTTGGAGTCAAACGCGATGTCGAGTGGAAGGTACAGTCCGGCTTCACTACATAAGCCGCTGTCGCCGCTGTAGCAGGTCTCGCCGATTCCGGCGAAGTTATGAACCGTTCCTTCCGCCAGATTGACCCGCCTGACCCGGTCCGACCCAGATTCCGCAAAATACAGCCAGCGTTCCTCCTTATCTAAGGCAACATGGTGAGGAAGCGGGATGCCGGCCTTGACTGCGCGCTTGCCGTCACCTGTGCTGCGGGCCTTGCCGTTTCCCGCGAAGGTATCAATATAACCGAGAGCCAATTCAAGTTCAGTTTCCATAGAAATTCTGGACTCCTACAACGACATGAAGGTCGTCTCCCTATTACGCGTGTGAGGCCGGTGGTACTGCCCCGACGGTCTGCTCACCGGTCTGAGCGGTCACCGTCGATTGGGGCGGCAGCGACTGAGCCTGTGCAGGTGCCGCCTGCTGGGCTTGAGCCTGGGCTTCGGCTTCGATCGCATCCGCTTCGTGCACCGACTTTTTGAAGCCTTTGATCGCCTTCCCGACTCCCTCGCCAAGCTGCGGCAATTTCCCGGCGCCGAAGATGATCAATACGATAAACAGGATCAGGATCAATTCTGTGAATCCTAGGCTTCCAAACATGATGTGTCTCCTTATCGCTGATTCAGGTTGTTGTCCCTTCTCTCGCCTTTTTCGCGAACCGCTCCTTGAGGCGCTGCCTGGTCTGTTCCGCCTGCTCAAACATCTTGCATTTATCGTACACGCTGATGAGATTGTAGTAGGCGAGCGGTTCATCGGGATTGTGTTCGACGACGCTTTCCATGACTTTAATGGCCAGGTCGGGCTTCTTGTGATTGAGGGCGATATCCATCAGTTTGAAACTGGCTTCCAGATGCTTTGGATCAAGCTCCAGCACACGTAGATAACACTGAATGGCCATATCCATCGTGTTATAGTCAGAAACCTGCGGATTATCCAATTCGACATATACGCCGGCCAAATTGTACCAGGCGATGGGATCATCCGGCGTAATCTCGACCAGGCGCTCATAAAAGCTTTTCGCTTCCATGTAATTCCTTCGATCCGCCTGCACGCGACCAAGATTGAACAACGCCAGGACATCCGAAGCATGAACGTCCAGGGCATGTTTGAATTCGGCCTGCGCCTCCTCCATCATTCCTTTGGTGGCGTAAATGGTACCCAGATTAGAGTAGTACATCGCCAACGATCGATTCATCTCGGCCCGGAGGCCCTCTGCCATTTCGATGGATTTTCGGACTTCTGTGAGGGCATCATCCAGTCGTCCTTTGCTGAAATACAGCTCTCCGAGTCGACAGCGGGCCTGAAAGTCGTCCGGCTCGCTGGCCAGGAGTTTCTCGATCTCTGCAATCTCCTCGTCGGGATTCATGGGCGGATCCCCGGCATCCACGGCGGCAGTCGTTTGTTCCGGTCCGGCAGGCATTTGTTGTTCTTCCATCGTCAAAACCTATTCGTCTGGTGTGTTAAGTTAAACTTGTCCGCCCACAAAGGACTCCTGGGTCCCTATCAACGGCGCGTCCGACGTTGATGCCCGCTCGGTCATCTCGCCTCTCTGCCGATCCATCGTCAGCAGCATGACCCCTAGAATCACCATCATGGTCAGGTTGGAGAGAAGCAAGGCATATCCTGCGATGAACATGAGCGCCAAACCATAGCCGGCCAGCCGTCCCATGCTGATCAACTTGATAACGGTGTAAGCCCAACAGAGCAGGCCCGCGACATAGAGCGCAAAGGGTAGATAGAATGTGTATCCCATCCCCATCTGGAATATCCACCCAATCCCTTCACTAGCCTTCCGGATGGAATGGGCCATCGTCGGATTGTAGAATTCCAGGAAATAATCAAAAAATAATAACAATCCGAACACGCTTCCGGCCACTGACCAAAACCAGATCGCACGCCGTCGCTGCTGTTTGTTGCGACTCAGGAAAGACACGCCGCGACCATAGGCCCAGAATACGATGATGCTGGACAGGACCATAAGGGCTTCGCCTGCCCTATTCACTTCGTAGACGAGGGGCGGCGCGGCCACCGATCCCAGCCACCCGTAGGTGGTCGACAAAATCTGATAGTACATCCACCCTGAAATCCCAAAATAGTACGTGATCCCCAAGAGACGCTGAGCCCACTCGTGATGACTGGACACATACTCGATCATAAGGACGGTCAGAAGGATGAAACTGAGAACGTTGTAGGCAATGGATCCAAGCATGGCCGGTTCAACAATGAGAAAGCCTGCGGTCAGCAGCAAGAGAAGCGCGACGCCGGGCACGATAATCCCATTCAAGCTTGAAAGACTGTACAGACGGAGGCGCTTCACCACAAGGACAGCCAGGGCCATGAAGAGAAAAATCGCCACCACATTCAGCATCCCAAAGCCGATCGAAGAAAGGAACCGGAAGGCGGACCCGACCCACGGATGTTGGGCCGCGACCTTACTGAGGTGCATCCCGAGGCGAGACACGAGCCGATACAAAATCAGCTCAAAGAAGGCCGTCAGAACAACGACCTTGACGACGTATTCAAACAGCAGCCCCTGGTCCTTGATGCGGCCAGTGGCGCGTTCCATTGTCGAAACCAGAGCAGCCACTCTCTACTCCAGGGTGTAAGTCCTCATTATAGCCGTCTATCAAATTGATATTCAACGTCGGAAGGGCGGGAATACCGAAGGGCGGAGACAGTTGAACTAGAAGCCCGTCGGTTGAGGAACCTGGGTAGCTTGAGCCTTGGCCCGGGTGATGTACAGCAGCCCGTCCGCCATCGAATAATTGAACGGGAGCTCGCAAACAACCTCGCTGACTTTCTCATATACCTGGTGATACAGCTGCTCGGCTTGTACTGGCGTCATCCCTTCCTGCACCTCATAAAAGAATCCGAGGCTGAGGTCTTCCGCAGCCGGCCTCATGATGCGCCTGATCCCGTACCCGCCGGGATCACTCATGATCGGCGCTTCTTTCTCGAGGTCAAACAGGCAGGGCTGGCAGGAAAATCCGAACGATTGATTCAATTTCTTGTTGCCGACGATGAAATTGACCGTTTCGAGCGCTTCTTCCTCACGCTCAGTCGGGAATCCGACAATGATGTAACAGTGGACTGCAATCCCGAGATCCACGCAATCTTCCGTAATTCTGCGGACCGACTCCTGTTTGATACCCTTTTTCATGAAATCCATCACCCGCTGATTGAAAGACTCCAATCCGAACACAATTTTCTGGCAGCCGGCATCCCGCATAAGCGTCAGAAGGTCTCGGGACAGATTTTTTTCAAATCGGAGTTCACAGGTCCATTTCGCATTCAATTGGCGGTCAAGCATCTGTTGACACAACCGCTTGGTCGGGGACAGGGCAAAGCATTCGTCAGTAAAGAAAAACGATTGCGCGCCATATCGCTGCTTCAGCCATTCGAGATCGTCGACGGTCTTCCCCGGATCACGCTGGCGGAAATTTTGATGGTCCAAGGTCAAGGCACAAAATGCACAATCCTTGTAGTAGCACCCTCTTGAGAACTGAACGGGAAGAACCGGTTCAGGAGACAGATAGAGATCGAGCGGAAACCCGTCATAATTCGGCGCCGTCAACTGATTGATATTTTCGGAGTAGAACGGCTGATTCACAGTAATTTTGCCGTCTTGTCGATAAATCAGATTCGGAACTTTGCTGAAGTCCCGTCGTCCGTTCATTTGATTCACCAACTCAAGCAAAGCGGTCTCCCCTTCGAACACGACAAAGTCATCGGTGAGATCAAACAGACTCGGACAACGTCGGAGGTTGTCCACCAACCGCGTAAAAATGCTTCCCCCTATGGTGACATGGAGGTCGGGAGCTGCTTCCTTGATGAGCCGGCACAGCGTCAGGCCGGGGATGATCTGGGATGTTGCAGTGATTGAAATGCCGATGAGTTCAGGTTTATCGTCCACGATGGAGGCTAGGAAAAAGTCGCGGAACAGCGCGATATAGGGATTCTGTTCCTCGTCGCGGATGATCTTCATCAAATCCCTTGAGGAATAGATCGAATAATTTCCGAACTGATTATCGACGACACTCATTCGGGTAGGGAAATACAAAGAGGAGAGTAACTCGAGCCACTTGTCAATCAGGAACAGGCTGTCACGATATGCCTCGATGTCATAGAAACCTTCGCTACGGAGGGTTTCCTTCGCCAACTCAATCCGGTCGATTAGGTATGGAAAGCGGTCTAACGATTCGACGACACGCGAATGATGCTCCGCGCTTGCGGGACCCGATTCGCCGCTCTTATCCCTCTCCAACCGTCGTTGCTTATCGAGGAGCTGTTGGTAGACCTCCGCCGCATACTCCCTGGTAAGCACCCTGTCGAGCAATTCGATTCCCAGGTCCCGCTGTGACACATTCTCGATGCCGGCTTGGCGTAAAAACCCCGTGAGAGACGGTAGGCTGAGATAGGGCTGTGACGGATGCCATGTGGGAGGGAAAATCAATGAGACGTTCATAACATCCAGGTATCAAAAATATCAAATGCTTGCATCAATACCCATTCGACTTATACACGCCATCCTTGTTCAAAAGCAACTGCGCAGCGCCAGACCACTGGCTCTCACGAACCGGGTACACCATCGGCACATTCATCAAGATTTTCCATACAAGAAAGCCCCGAACTCAGGTTACGAAGCGTAACCAAAATCCGGGGCTTTCCCGATGTCACTTCTCTCTATCAGCAGATAGAGATCACTTCAACCGAGTGACTGCTATCACGGAAGCTTAAGCGTGAACCAGGTAGACAATGCCTTCATCCCATTTCGTTCGATGTTGGAGCCATCCCACACCGCGAAGGCGATAGGCACAGACGCGCCGCCCTTGAACTGCACATCATTGGCATCGCTCGTCTCCAAGGTTCGCTTGACAACAATCCGCCAGGTTGGACCGGTGCAACATCCGCCTTTGACTGATCCGGCCGGTTCCCACACACCGTTGCCGATCACATCCTGATGTGCCTGTGTCGTAAGGGTACTGAATCCATTGGCGTTCAAATCTTCAACTGAGCTGACACGCAAAGTCGGATCGGACATGATGTTGCCTGACCAGATACCAGGATTGAAGGGGCCAAGGCTGCGACCGATCCGGTCAGGATAGGTCACACCACCGGCAGGCTCCTCAAAGTAGTAGTCCCAGAAGATTCCCGGATATTGGTCGTCTACGTCCCAGATACCTGCACTGTCTTTACCCAAATCCTTCTGCCATTCCGCATTCCAACGCCAGATATTCACAGTCCCGCCGGACTGCCCCATACACTGAAATGGCGGTGCGCCGGACAAATTGACCGGGAACATGATAGCCGCCTGATCACGGAAGTCCTGTGGACCGATGGTGGTATCGTTCTTGGTCTGATCGGCCCAATCCAAGCGCAGACCGATTTCCTTCCCGTTGCTCACAGCCTTCACGAACACCGACTTCACCGAGAAGTTCGGATGCATCGGTGTGGTAATCAACTGACCGCTCAAAGGAACCACGACCCCAGGCACCCCTTCCCAAACGGGATTGGCGCCGTCCATTGGAATCGGCCCTTTAATCGATTTTGCCGGGATCGTCACCGGCTGACTGACTGCTAGGGGGACCTGCCCAATCGTCAACATAATACCGACGACCAGGGCAGAGAACAGAATGCCAAACACCAAACTCTTGTTCCGTGTCTGCACCAGTCTCATACTCCATGCCCTCCTCTCAAAAAAGTTTAATTAATATGAGAACGTCGAACTTATGACGGCTAATACTCAGCTACGGCAACAATACCACGATAGGAAAAATTATGCCGTCCCAACGGGCCCCTCGTCCTTTTCTTCCTTCTCTTTCTTATCCATGAAGGACGTCGCGCCGACTTCATTCAGAAGAATACTGAGCTCGTTGCCATGATCCTGCGCACCGCACTCATACGTCTGGCCTTCCGGAGCATTAAATGTAGCCGGTCGATAGTCGGCCTCGGAATACGGCTGCGGGGTTACACTCAAGAAAGCCACTTCAAAATCCATCCAGTCAGACATTGAATCGGCCACCAACTTGAACAAGCCGGAATCGGCCTTTTTCGAGAGCATGCGACAGAACAAGGGCACCCAACGGCCGATATGATTCTTGACGAACTTCTTCTGCGCTTCCACCACGATATCGGTTTTTTCCATCCCGTCATGGCAGCGCGAATACGATTCCTTATACGTAAGAAAGTGCATGAACTCGAATTCTACGCTAAGGTGATCGAGCCGCTCGTGGATATCTTTGGAGAGTTCAACACCGAAAGCCTTGTAGTAGCCTGCGATATCACCCATCACGTGGGATTGGGCAAACACGTGGTCATTTCCGAATAGAGTTTCGTAAGGAGGGCAATCGAGGGTAATCACGTTGGTGAACACCCGCCTGTGTTCCGATTGCAGATCGGTCAATTTCCAGTTTACACATTCCGCGGACACAAGCTTTTCGATTTGGTCCAACTGCTTGTGGAGGGCCGCGATTTTCTGCTTGGCACGGTCGCCGCCTTGTCCCTCGAGCGCAGTCCGCAAACCATCCAGCGCAGCACGTCCATCCTCTACGAATTCTCCACACTGAAGGTAGTCGAGGAATTCCTCATCCTCCGGGAAGAGCAGGCTCCAAGAAAACAATAGATACATTTTGCTGCGATTGAGCGCACGCTCGACTGCGGGGGAATCTTTTATCGAAACCGGTTGGGGGACGATCGTGCTAACGGAGTGGCCAATACCCTGTACTGCCTGTTTCGGTGTCATGCCTATTTTTACTCCTCGCTCAATATGTTACGGCTGTCTACTACTTCGTTCTCATAGCCGCGTAACACATCGCAGGTTCGCGTATGATAGGAAAAGGTGAAGGGGTTGTCAAGCGTGAACTCGCCTCCTATGGGCCTACCACTTCACCCGCATGATTCTAATCTGCGGCATTATTCACACAACTCAATTCCGGACTCCTTTCGATCAATAATTTGCAGATGAGTTCTTAGCCTGAGGGACCAGGCAACGGATCGGCGTGACCTTGATCGCCAGGTGATCATTCACGGTTTTACACGTCTGTTCACAGAGTCCGCACCCCACACACTGCCCGGACGCGACTGCCAGACGTAACGTATCGAAATCCATAGAGAGTGCCGACGTCGGACATCGCGAAACACACGCATGGCATCCCTGCCCGGCCGTGCATGTCCTATGCGAAACGACAGCCAACCCCATTCGCACATCAGGGGGAGCGTCCACGGGAAGCAGCGCATCCGTCTCACAAGCGGTGATGCATGGGAAGTCTGCGCAGAGATGACAGGCCATCTGATCAGGGAAAATCACGGGTGACCCGTCCCGGCGATCGAATACGATCGCGTGATAGGGACAGACCTTCGCACAATCACCGCAACGCGTACATCGTTGGAGGAACAGGGCCTCTTCCGCAGCGCCAGGTGGCCGTAGACCATCCGTCCGCGCAGGAGGAGCACCCTGTTCGCGTGGCGCATCTTTATGTTTTACGAACTCGTGGGCGGCCTTCGCGACAGAAAATACCGAATCTTTGAAAAAGTCCCGGCGCCCATACTTCGAATCTGCCATCGATAACCCCTTACATCACACCGTCAGCACGCAGCTTGTACACTTCGACACAGCGGTCGCAGGCGCCAAATTCGGCATCCCAACCGGGATGGTTTTCGCGGATAAAATCCAGCACATACGTTTCCACCTTGGTCGACATGTCCTCGACCCAGGAATAGGTAGGGAACCGGCAAAGAGGACAGGGAAAGCCCGGCATTAACATGACCTTGTTGGCGGTCTCCGGAACTTCTCCCCCCTCTATGTCGACCGCTCGGTCCATCACACGGAGCGTGTCGGTGGACATTTCCACGAGTTCTGAATGAGTAAAAAATGAGGCCTGCCATAACCCTTCAAATACCGATTTCAACTGCGGGGGCGGGATTTTGCGGTACCAGGAACGAAACTCCTTGAAGCGATCTTCTTTCGAGAGCATCGGTTCCTTGCCGTCGAGCACCAGCCGGCTGTCGACGCTCAAATTCCACAGAATTCGGTAGCGGTGCAAGATGAGGGTTTCTTCTCCTGGATTTTGACCCACCTTCGTGTCCGGATCATAGGCAAATGCAGGATCCAGCATATCGTGAATATGCATCAGTTCATGCCGGCAGTACCGAGTCAGCGCCGGATCATAGAATCGGCGAGGGATCAACTTGATCCCGACTCCCTTGAGACCTTTCTCCTCGAATTCTCGGGCGAGGTCGTGTTCGACCGAGCCCCATTTGCGAAGAATATCGACGCCTTCTTGATCCTCCTTTAGCACGCCTTTCACCAACACGATGCCGATCTTTTCCTTCATGTCGGGAAATTCGTTGAATGCATCTCGAATAATGTCCGAAAATCCCCATATCCCAAACAAGTATTGGTACAATTTTTTGAATTCGGCTTCTCGGTCGTCGAGAGTAAATTTCTCGTAAATCGGGTCGGCGAGTTCATGAAACTCCTTGTAATAAGTCGGGTCACCCTCACGCTCGGTCTTTTCGATGAACGAGTCGATGACTTCTTGCAAAAGGGCGGGTTGAAAACGGATTTCCATGTATACCTCTAACTGCCCGTCAGGTGGGTAAGAGCCCCGCGCAGTCCCCGGTAGAAGGACGGCTCAACCATGCACGAGGCCAGCTTGACTTGACCGCTTTCCGTCTCTTACGATCTTCCGTGTAACAACGAATTATACAAACCGGTAAAACCGTTTTGCAAACGAGCAGGACATTTTCCCCTGATCGGGCGCAACAGAGAGGACGATCGCAGCATGGCTGATCAGGTCCCCACGCTTCCATCGGCGTCTCCCGGCACATCCACACAACCGACGGGGATACCCGGCGCAGAGTCACCGTCTATCGACTATCTCGAACACTGGAAGGCCGGAGTTCGTGAAGTGAAGACATTCCGTGGACATTCTCATGGCGTCTGGGCCGTGGCCTACGCCCCCGACGGTCTGACCCTCGCCAGCGGCGGGGTCGACCGATACGTGCGTATCTGGGATATCGAGACGGGACGCCTTCTCCGATCCCTCAGAGGACACACCCACGACATTCGTGCGATCGCCTATACGCCGGACGGTCTGCATCTCGCGACCGGAAGCGAGGACCGTACCATCCGTCTATGGAACCCGAAGAGCGGCGAACCGCTCAAGTTGCTCTTCGCGCGATACGACCACAATGTGTGCAGTCTCTCTCTGTCACCCGACGGACTCATGCTGGCGCGCGGAAGCCACAACAAAGATATCAAGATCTGGGAAATCACCACAGGGACCGAGTTGATGACCCTGCTGGGCAAAGACCAATATGACCACCACTGGTCCGTCTGCGTGGCATTCTCGCCGGACGGCATGCATTTGGCGAGTGGCAGTGATATCGGCAAGATCAGATTGTGGGAAGTGCTTCCCAGTGGAGAGGAAAAAGTCATTCACAACGGCCATTGGGAAGAATCCGCTGAGGATTCCACAGAGACACGAGGGTACTTCATCGAAGACGATGGAGGGTTTCAGAAACCAATGGAGTTTTGGATCGGGGCAATGACTTTCACGCCTGATGCCAAGCTCTTGATAACCGGTAGCAGGGACACCACCATCAGGTTTTTCGAAATGCCTCACATAGCTGAATTGCGAGTGCTCAAGGGGCATACCGGCTGGGTACGTTCATTAGTCGTGTCCCCTGACGGCAAAGTCCTTGTCAGCGCAGGCGATGATCACACCATCCGCTTCTGGGAAATCGCAACCGGCCGGAATTTTCGTACGCTCAAAGGACACACTGGTCCGGTGCGGGGCATTACCTTTTCGCCTGATGGGTGCAAACTGGCCAGCGCGTCATGGGATCGAACGGTGAAACTCTGGGAAGGCGGACCGGAACTCGTAGAATAGGCTAAGCTTCCTCCTCTTGGGGATCGTCCTTTGGCGACGGAATTCCGTATCGTTTACATTTTTCCCACAAGGCTTTACGAGAGAGCCCCAGCACCTGGGCGGCGATCGTCCGGTTTCCCTCTGTCTTGCCCAAAGCATCAATGATAAAGTCCCGCTCAAACTGTTCCCTGGCGACGGCTAGAGATGTCACCGCCGCACCAGTGGATTTTTTCCTTACGACCGAGAGGCCTTCGCGGCAGAACCCACATGATTCCTGCGGAGGCCCTCCGAGATACGGGCAGACCTGGTATCCACACAGTTCCCAAGGTTGAACTGCCTCGCCCTCCCGCCCCAATGCGACGGCTCTCTCAACCATATTTTCCAGTTCCCGCACGTTGCCGGGAAATGAATAGCGCAGCAGCAACTCGCACACCGGCTGCGAGAAGCCTTTGAGATTCTTCCCGACTTTGGCCGACCGCGTGTGGAGCACCGATTCGGCGATCAGCAGAGTGTCCTCGCGGCGGTCGCGCAGCGGCGGGACGATCACCTGCGCGACGTTCAGTCGTAAAAACAAATCTTCTCGAAATCGACCTTGTGCCACCTCTTTCTCGAGATCTTTCCGCGTCGCACACACCACCCGAACATCGACATCAATCGTTTCATTTCCTCCAACCCGTTCGAATTGCCGCTCCTGCAATACACGCAGCAGTTTCATCTGGAGCAACGGAGAAATCTCACCGATCTCGTCCAGGAACAATGTCCCTTTGTTCGCCAATTCAAACCGGCCACGACGCTGGCGAATGGCTCCAGTGAAGGCACCCTTTTCATGACCGAAGAGTTCGCCTTCCAAGAGGGCTTCC
>JBEVJJ010000099.1:0-12397 GCA_040510255.1 Nitrospiraceae bacterium
AACAGTTCCGAGCGGTTGAGTCGTTCGACGAAGAGCCGCAGTGACTCGAGGTCTTGGTTGACGAACAGCCGAGAAGGGAGTTCCGAGGGCGGGGCAGTGGACAGCCGGGTGAAGCCCGCCACACGTTCGATGCGCAGGACCTCATACACATCGGCTGCCTGCAGCCTGAAGACGTCCGACATGCCCGCGTGAGACGCGATCGCCTGGAGCTGTAGCGACATCGAGTCGAACAGGGGGCCAGAGGCTTCAGAATGGTGAAACTGAAGCTGCAACCGGTACGTCTGCAACGTCCGCGGGTCGAGCATCATCGCGCAGGCCAAGGGATTTTCCCGCACGTTCCGGTGGGTTTTGTTGAAGAACTGATGGGAAATGGCGATGTGGCCGGTATCGACGTAGTAAATCTGACTGATGAAGGTGATATTCGGTGTGCCGTCGCGCGAGCAGGTGCTCAAGACGGCGGGGATCATCCCTTGGAGGCAGGGCCAAAGATCCTCGAGTCGAAGTGTGCCGGCTTCCACGGCTTAGACCTTCTCGCCGGTCCCCGGTCCCGGTGTCTGATGAAACACGTCGGTGACCTCGATTTCGACAGCCAGGGCGGGCTCGGTGATCCAGGATTCGCAAAGCTGCACCGGCACGCCAATGGCGACCAATTCTCCCGCAAATTCGCGGTGCCAGCTTCTGCTGTGTTCCCGGTCGCGCTGAGCCGTCTGACGGATCGCACGCAGGCGGCCCTTGAGTTGACAGGCCACATGGTCGGTGGGTCTGGTGCAACTAATTGCGATTTGCCCATTCTCTCGTAGATTCTGAAGAGTCTTCTGGGAAATCGTTTCTGTCAGGAAGATGGTCACGGAGCTGCGATCTTTTCCCACGCGAATGCCCCAGGCTCGAGTGCATTCGGGCATGAGAGTCGCGTCCCGTGTGCCGACCATAACGGACACACCGGTTTGAAGCAACTCGAACATCGCGGGAGGAATCATGGGACGCGGCCGATGCGGCGAGGTTAAGAAAAATTTAGGGGAACAATAGCATATTTGTAGGAACCGCTGCGCGGCCCCTTGTGCTAGGGTTCACCATCAACGCTTCGATCGATTCATGGCTATTTTAGTTGAGCCAAACCAAAAGGAGGTTTCTATGTCACGCATGCTGGTTCAATCCGTCACTGCGCTGCTCTTCGTGGTTCTCGGACCTGCCCTGAATTGGTCTGATGCAGGTCGAGCCGCTGCAGGTCCTCGCAGCCACGACTCGGCGGTGGTCTTTGTCGCCCTCGACTACGGTTTCACCGGACCGGATCGCATTCCAGCCGGGGTGACCACGATGCAAGTCGTCAACAAGGGGCAGGACCTTCACCACATCCAACTCCTCAAACTTCTTGAGGGAAAAACTGCAGAAGACTTTCGTGGGGCATTGAGCGCCGATCCCGCTCGTCTGCCGAAATGGATCCGATTCGTTGGCGGACCCAACGCCATTCTTCCCAACAGTGAGGCGGTGGCCACCATGAATCTTGTGGAGGGGGAATACCTTCTGATCTGTCTCATCCCGAACAAGGACGGAGTTCCGCACATGGCCCTTGGTATGCAGAAGCCGCTCTCTGTGATGGGAGGGAAGCCTACCGTAGTCTCGGAGCCAAAGGCCGACGCGACGATCGTGGCCGCTGACTTTCGTTTCGAGTCGTCTCACCCAATCACGGCCGGTTCCCACACGATTCAGGTGATGAATCATGGGACCGTGCCGCATGAGGTTGTCCTGCTCAAGCTCGACTCCGGAGCCTCAGCGAAGGACTTTGGAATGGCCTTTGAGCCGGGCGCGTCCGGGCCTCCTCCCGGCCGACCCCTCGGCGGAGTAGTTGGACTCGAGAGCGGGGGCCACGCATTTTTCACGGCGCAGTTCGAGCCTGGCCACTACGGTCTGATTTGCTTTTTCCCCGATCCAGTCACCGGCAAGCCTCACTTTGCGCAGGGCATGACTTCGGAGTTCACTGTGAAGTGAGCAGGTGCAGAATTCCGGGGTGTGAAGCCGGTCAGCTGCACTTGTTGGGCCACGATCCCGGAGTGAGGCCTGAGCATCGGCTAGCGCGGTAAGGCCGGAATCAGTGACAATTCTGGTGTCACATCCGGCACTTCAACGCCGCTCACTTCTGGATCGCAGCTCTACGAGGGCGCCAGGTTCGTGCTTCTTGAGGCAACTGGCAATAGGTCCGTACTCGATTTGGTGCTTGAGACTGTCGGGATCTTTATCGATGATATGAGCTACGGCATCCAGCGCATGGCCTTTATCATCTATCATCCGGATCTCCCCAATTGAGGCTGCGCAAATCTAGGATGTCGATGGATCCACTCGTCAGTGCCTGTCAGTGAACCGATTTCAGTTCATTCTGACGAGGCAAAAGTATCACTAAGACAACTTTGTTGGATTCCTGAGTTTTGCTCCAGGGATCAAACTGTGGACCGGAAAAGTCAGTTTCTCCCGTGGGAAATCCCTAACAGTCAGCACTTGCTCATGTTGCAGGGTTATATGCCAAGTTTGGGTTTGTTCAGGTCCTTTAGCTTGAAAAGCGGCGCATGAAAGCAAAGAGATATTTTTGCCGTTATTGGGACATCTAACTGAATCGCTTTTCATGAGCTGGATGCTCGCCTTCCTGGCTTCGTCTGCGAGTTGTTGGCAGGCCGTGTAATCGGAAGGATGCTTCCAGTGTTTCTGATCGGCATCGAGTGGTGGCACCGTAAGGTCTAGGGCTTTACCCGTCTTGTATTTGACCGAAAAAGCGGTGAGTTGAACAGGGTTATCAGGGAATGGCGTGTCTGGAGAGTCTGCATAAAAGAGAATGCTGTGATATGCCATTTCGGAGAGCATTGTGTGCGGGTGCTCGGAGGCGTAAAAAACGCCATCAACCTGGTCTGCACGCCGGAAGCGGGAACCCCTCTTGTGAGGCCTGTAACGGAAAGGCGTAAAAAGAAGATAGTGCAGGCCGGCACATTCTTCCGGATAAGGTGGTTTACTGGCCTCAAGGAGTTGTTCAAGCCGATCCTGCTCATCAGAATTATCGACCAACTTCATGGTTGAATTTATGTGCTGCGCTTCAACGCCCCGCCAGCAAATCCCTGCCCTCCGGCGAGTATTAGATGATAGCTCTTCTGCTATCCAGGTAGTGGACGACATCAACAAGACCTTCCAGCGATTTCATTCGTACAATAGGCACATTATTGAAAGCCTTGTTTGGATTTCGTATCCATGCGGCAGAGGTAACGCGATCTCCGCCTGTAATGGCATCAAGAGATCTGTATAGCCGGATGAACAGCAAGGCAAGATCGAACTCCTTGCCTGACCTCGAAACAAAGGCTTCCTGCCTGTCCATGCGAGAGAGTTTGGACTCGGAGATGCCGACTATCTGTGCAAGCTCGATGTTGGTCATTTCCAGCCGTCTGGCCGCATTCAATAAGGCTTTAGAGACCAGAGTTTCATCATTTGTCTCCGTCTGTATTTTGGTGTGAGTGGACATGGCAACCTCCATATGTTGCACCTGCAATCTTATATATAAATTATGCCATTTGCAAAATAAATAAAGGGTAAACGACTATTGATTGTACGTTCACGTCCTTCCCTTGGTCTGAGGCCCGTCGGATCATGTCAGCCCCACAAGCGTGGAATCCCAAGCAATATGCCGATCATGCGCGATTCGTGACGGATCTCGGCGCTCCATTGATCGCATTGCTGGCGCCGAAACCAGGCGAGCGGATTCTCGATCTCGGCTGTGGCGACGGCGTCCTGACGAAGCAGTTGATGGATTTGGGTTGTGAGGTCTTGGGGGTGGACGCCAGTTCGGCCATGGTCGAGGCGGCACAGGCTCTGGGAGTGCCGGCTCAGGTGATGGACGGGCACGAGCTTCCCTTTCACGAACAGTTCGATGCGGTGTTCAGCAACGCGGCGTTGCATTGGATGCTGGAGCCGGACGAAGTCCTGCGCCGCATCAGACGGTCGTTGCGCCCGGGCGGGCGTTTGGTGGCTGAGCTCGGTGGGCAAGGCAACCTGACTCGCGTATTGATCGGGCTCCATCAGGTGCTCAAGAGGCAGGGATACGATCCCGACTCCATTCGACCCTGGTACTTTCCTTCCGCCGAGGAGTATCGGGAACGACTAACCAGGCAAGACTTTGAGGTGCGTTCGCTGGAACTCTTTCCGCGTCCGACGCCGTTACCCGAGGACATCACGGACTGGCTGGAGATGTTTGCGCAACCTTTCCTGACCATGGTTCCACGCGATAGCAGAGAACAGGTCTTGCGCGAGATCCGGGAATCGCTCGCCCCCACACTGCAGTCCGCCGATGGCCGGTGGGTCGTCGACTATGTCCGCCTGCGTTGTGAGGCAATCAAGCCCGCTTCTTCGACGGGGGTTGGTGTTCTGACGTAACCATCCGGCCTCTCAAGAGTGATCGTTCAGTATCGCCTCGTACGCATTCACCTGCCTGCGGTTGCTTGGTGCAACGAGGTCGGAGATAGGAATCTCGATGTGGCAATGCGGTGGAGATCCTTCTCGTTGACCTCTGGCCTGCGCAGATCCCTGACAACGGCGGAGCCTGCTGTGAGGGTCTGACTGCAACTCCCATGTTGACCATGATGGAAATAGCTCAGCAGGCAGTTACTGAGGCGGGAAATGAGTAAACATTTCATTCACGATCGTTCTGATTCGCTCGTCCCGTTGTGTGGAGGACAAACTCGGGTCGACCATTCCGGATGCGGTGCCACGCCACACCAATGTGTTGGAGGGGACATCGATAATATCCACCAGCAGCGTGCCGGTTATGGAAGATTCAACATCGGGGGTCGTGGCATGCGCGCCGCCCGGTGATCGACTGTCTATAGAATGAGCGAAGGGTCTCCCAGCCATCCCCGGAGAATAATATTGACTGGAGACATTCGGCGCGGTGTCTTTCAATCCAACGTGGTAGGCGACATAGAAATCCGGTGGAGCGTTCACCGGCTCGGTATAGCCCTTCAAGCGGAGCTGCGTGGCAACGGCGATCCGAATGCGGATGTCGACTGTGGAATTGTCGATGCGCGTGTCCCCGGTCGGCTCTTGGTTTCCCGGCATCCACTCGTAGGTGTGATAGGCGTTGAAGTTGGTGCGGCGATCGTAATCGTATCCGATCTTGGCCGTCTCGCAAGCGCCGAATGACGCGATCAGGAGTAACGCGCAGAGCCGTTCCTTCCATCTTCTCCTCATCAGAGCTTCCTCATGCTTACTTGGGAGGGAATGGTGCGAGCATCGCGCGAACGATCTGCTGTATGCGCCGATCGCGCTCTTCGGCAGTCATGCCCGGTTCCACTTCCGTTGTCGCAGAGGCTTGCCAGACCAGTTGCCTCGAAGCCGCATCGACGACATCGATCAGCAACGCCCCCTCGCTGTAGGGCTGAATGTCGCTGATGGTCGTGTGGGTGCCGTGGGCGAGGTCGCCAATGTAGTTTTGGGTTGATGACCCCTTCATCAGATCTTTCACGCCGGCATGGTAAGCCACATAGAAATCCGGGAGGCCCTGTGCTGGTGCCGTGAAGCCTTTGGAGTGCAATTCGCCCGCGATGGCGCTCCGAATACGCGCATCGAGGAGGCGATTGTCGATGCGTGGGTCGCCGACTGTGTGTGGTGCGTCCGGACCCCACTCATATGTCCGATAGTCAGTGAAACGTGTGTTGCGATCGTAGTCGTACCCAATCTTGGGCGACGCGCAGCCAGCCGCCATAACCACGGACAAGAACAGATATAAACCGTGCGTCCATTTCATAGGAATGTTCTCGGGCGGGATGATACCAGAAGCGTCGGTGCAAGAGAAGTTGCGGATGACACAGACGATCCCGCCCGCCTGCTGATCGAGCAAAAAAATGAAGTCCGCAGTTGCGTTCCACGTTCGCTCACGGCGCGAGTCTCGATATGTTCATAGGACGAGGGATTCCGCTCGTTGACACTGGCGATCCCCAGCAGTAGCCTACCCCCTGGTCCATCATGGCGGATCTGGATCTGGGTCGTTCCAGATATGCGACGTCGTTTCGATCACGTTGATCTCAGGGTGCGCAGGTTCGCCGAGGCCCGACCCTTTTACGAGGTGCTCTTGCCGGCATTGGGATTCACGCGAGATGCCAGGATTGAGGAATGGTTGCAGTACGAGACGGAAGGAACCGACGGCGCGCCGGAGTTTGTCGGAGTGACGGAATCGGCGAGGCACGTCCCGAACGAGTGTCGGATTGCGTTCCGCGCCGACAGTATCCATGAGGTTGATCGGCTCGCTGCCATCGTCGTCCAGGCGGGCGCACGGAATGTTGAAGGACCGGCCTACGAGGAGGCGGGGTATTACGCCGTCTTTTTCGAGGACCCCAGCGGTAATCGGCTGGAAATCTGTCATCGCAAGAGCCGATAGATCCCTGCGGCCGCCTTCGAGCCACGTACACGGCGGGACTCTACGTTTCAGCTTGAGGTGCTGCAGAAATGCGGTGACCGACTCGATGAAGAGGAGGAGTCTTTACTTCCTGGTATCCTGGCAAGGTCAAGAAACCCAAGAGCTTGTCAGATGACGCGTCATGGTGCGGTGCATGAAGGAGGACGCCCGATGTTCATTCAAAGACTGCGGACACACGTGGTTCGGTACGCTCCAATGATCGGCCTTATCGTCGTGTGTGTGGTGGCACCCGCTTGCGATGCGCTTCGCATCCACAACAGTGCCGGACAACCCGTAGGACTGCTCATCGACGCCGAAAATTCAGACGGGGTTCTCAACGATCACGCGGTGGTCACGGCACAATCCGAAATCGCCATCACCAACTATCACCCGTCCGGTACCTCGAATGAAGTGACTGGTTTTACCAATGATCGACCACCGAAACACGTGACGACGCCCTGGACCTCCCAGAGAGATACGTTTGACGTGATCTTTGCCCCTCTGCTGCGCATTCCTGTTACGGTGTGGATTATCAAGGGACCGTACGATCAACAGCGGCTGCATGCCATCGAGGCCTGCATCCGCACCTCGGCGATCTGGCATGCCGAACGGATGGGAGTGGAATTCGATCCGTTCGAGATCCGCGATGCGACGGGAGATCCGGAAGCTGCCGCGCACTACGCATTTCCCAATGGGGATGTGGGAGATTCGGTATGGAAGCCACTGCGCGACGACATCGGCTTTGTTTCCAATCGGCTCAATATCTATTGGGTGGACACGGTAAATGGTGGAACTGGGAACGGATGGTCGAACTTCGGGGCGCAAATCGTCATGGGCAAGAATTCGGGCGACGAACTCCTGTCGCATGAGATCGGGCATGCCTTCAGTCTCACTCATACAAACGGGGACGCCAACTTCAATGTGGAGAACATCATGGCCAGCGCCAGCAATACGCGTCAGTTTATCACCGAGGGGCAACTGTTTCGTGCACACATGAATCCGAGCTCGGTATTGAACGACTTGTATCACGCCCGATTCGGCGAGATCACGCGACAGTGCGACTACGCGTCGAGCGGTCCGCTCTGCCCGGTGATCCATAAGCGGATCTGGGCGGACGGGAGTTTTCCTGCAAACTAACCGAAGGGGACGATCATGAGATCACTTCTCTGGACGGTCATGCTTCTCATGATCGCGACGGGTGCGTGGGCACAGGTTCCATCGGACCGAATGGAGCTACTGAAGCTGCCGGTGGACGCGCAATCCGTAGTGACCACATGGCTGCATCAAGATTGTGGAGTCGATGAACTTCACGGCCTGCAGGATCGATTGCAGCAACTCAGCCTCCCGCTGGAACCAGTCTTCTGGGAAGCCTATCGACTCGGCCCGACCGAGGTCGAGCGCAAGACCTTTCTCGAAGAGACACGACATCGGTATCAGGAACGGCAATCTCACTTAGAAAAGTTCGGGGAACGCCTGTTCGGAAGCGAGGAAGCTACCCAATTACAAAGCACGTCGGAAGAGCAATACGTCCAGCGTCGAGTCGATGACTATGTGAACCGCTATAGGACTGCAGCCCTGGCAGGGCTTGGTGTCGTCGGAACCAAGACTTCCCCCCTCGAGCCAATTGCCGGAGATGATCAGAACCCGGCGCAGGAAGCCGCGAAGGAAGCATTGCAGTCCATTGAGCGGCGGATGCGGCACTGAAACGTTGTTCCGCTTTCGGATGCGCGAGTTGGTTAGACCTGGCTTACCGGTCGCTGAAGAAACGGGGTCCCTCTGCTCAACAGAGAGTAGATTCCCTGGTCAGGTATTCCTGTTCCCCCTTCGTTGAACCCCTACGCTCCCGTCCATCCCTCGACTTCTTTGACAAACCGCTGAGTAGCCGCGAGCAACCCTCGGGGATCCTGTTGGATTCGGCTCCCCAGAATAACGACAACATCACGTCCATAGAATGATCCCAATTCAGCAACCTGCTCGAAACCGATCCGGCCGGCGGCGCTCGGCAGCATCGGCCGAATATGGTGCCAGCGAGATCGGCAGGCCGCAGCGATTGCCGAGCAATCTTCCTTTGTCATCGCGTAGCCCGTCCCATAGTTGGGATAAATCGAAATGTCGGCGCCGGCAAGCCGAGCCAGTTGCGCATACAACGCTGCGGGAGCGATTCCGCTATCCGGATGTACGGCGTAGCTCCCGATGAAGGACGGGTGGCTCGCGATCGGCAATGCGACGCTGTCATCCCGCGCCATCGCCCTGAGCGCATCAAAGCCGGTCAGGCCGGGAGCGATCAAGAGGCCGCCCGCGCCCGCCTGTTTTGCTTGATGCGAGCGCCGGCGCATTGCATCCCATGGACCGCTCACATGCGCAAGGTACAGGCACGGACGTCCTGTCTGTGTCGTGCCCTTGGCCACGGCCTCAGCACATCGGGCAACCCGTTCATCGAACGGGCAGAAAGGTTGGTCCATAAGGCCTTGATCGTCTTTGATCAAGTCCACACCGCCCAGCGTAAATTGATGGGCCAGTTCGGCAAGTTCATGCGGCGTCCGGCCTAACGGCTTTAGAACTGCACAGACCAGCGCCCGCTTGGATACACCCGTCGCTTCTCTGAGTCCCTGTATCCCGAAGCGTGGGCCACGCCAGCGCGCTACCAGAGAGGCCGGAAGATCCCATGCCATCAAACGTACGCCTGGTCGGAGGCTGCTGGTACCGAATAGAACATTGAGCAGACCGGTGCAATCATCACTGATGAGGTCGCCGCAATAGGTGATCCTCGCTTCATAACGGCCCGCCGATACGGGACGGAACTGCTCGAGTCTGCCGACAATCCGTTCGCGCAGATCGAGCGTCAGGACCTCTTCGCTGGCCTCGACAGTCTGATCCACACAGATGAGATCGGCTTTGGCACGCGCTTCGGCTTCCGAGCCGGTCACGTGATAGACGGCAGCAACTCGGTTATCTGTCGAGGCATCGCTGGAAGCGGCTGCTGCTCCTGACATCATAGAATCGGTGCCTTTCGTGCAGCGGCAAGCGTACGCGGCCGCAGGAAGAAATGCCAGCCTCCGGCGATGCCATCCAATCGTCAGGCGAAGCGGTCAATAACTCGAGCGTTCATCCTGCGATCCGGCGCAGTCGTTTGACTCAACCGTTCTGGCCAGTTAGCCTATCAACTGATCTCGAGAGGCCCACCACATGACTGCCATTACGGTCGATGACATACGGAAAGTCTATTCCAGCGGCGGTTCACGGCCCGTGCGCGCGGTCGATGGAGTGTCGTTCGAGGTGGCGAGAGGGCAAATCTTCGGCCTGCTTGGCCCGAACGGGGCCGGCAAGACCACGCTCGTAAAAATTCTTACCACCATCACGGTTCCGACTTCCGGACGCGCCAGGATCTGCGGCTTCGATGTGGTGCGCCAGGCGCTGGATGTGCGGCGACAGATCGCCGTGGTCTTGCAGCAGACGGCGGTGGAAACCCTCCTTACCATCGAAGACAACCTGCGCATCTATGCGTATCTGCATGGAGTAAGTTCGAGCGAGGTCCGCAAGCGCATGGATGCCGTCCTGGATGAATTCGATTTGCGCGAGAAGGCGCGCGAAACAGTACAGGACCTCAGCCTCGGCACCAAGAGACGGGTGCAGGTCGCCAAAGTATTCATGGTGGACTCACCGGTGATCTTTCTGGATGAGAGTACGACCGGCATGGATCCCTTGATGCGACGACGCATGTTGGACCGCATCCGGCGGGAGGCTCGAAACGGCCGTACCATCCTGTTGACGACCCAGGTCCTGAGCGAAGCGGAAGAACTGTGCGATCGCATCATGATCATCGATCGTGGGAAAACGCTCGCTGCGGGCACCCTTCAAGAATTGCGGCGTCTGTCCACGCAGATGTTTCAGGTCAGCCTCACGTTGGCACGCGGTCACGATGTGCGGGGGCGGTTGCAATCTCTTAAGCCGGTTGATCTGCGCGTCGAAGATGACCGAGTCGAGTTGCTCTTCAAGGGCGAGGAAGCTCGCCTCTTAAGCGCCCTAGCTGATCTGTCGCGTGTCGTCCCGATTCGGCATTTCGAAGTGCGCGGGGCAGGGTTGGAAGACATTTTTGTAGACCTGGTGGACAAGAAGGAAACCCGTAGCGAACCGGAGGCCGGACCATGAACGGCGTTGTGGGAGTCTTTTACCGGGACTATCGGCAGCGGATCACGAATATTGCGTTCGTCTTCTGGGATCTGTTTGTTCCGGTTGCGTATCTCTTGCTGTTCGCGCTCGGGTTCGAACGGACCATAGGTAAGTTCTCGGTCGAAGGTCTCGAAGTAGGCTATGCCGACTTTTTTCTGGCTGGTGTGCTGGCCATGACCACCTACGGCATCGCCATGAACACCTCATGGGGTGTGTTCATGGACAAGGACTCGGGTATCTTCTACGAACTGCTGACCTATCCGATCACCAGGCGTCAATTCCTGTTAGGGAAGATCTGCTTCAACGTCCTGCTCAGCGCCATGGGTTCTTTGATCACCATCGTCCTGGGCGCTTTGACGATGCACGTGACGGTGCGTTGGAGCTGGCTTCCCGTCACGTTGTTCGTGGTGATGTGTACCACCGCCGGTTGGTTTTTCCTGTTCAGCATCCTGGCCATCAGGCTGGCTCGCATGGATGCATTCAATACGCTCACCAGTGCCGCGTATATCATTCTCATGTTCCTGAGCAGCATGTTCTATCCCATCGAGCAACTTCCGGCATGGTTCCGGATTCTGGCCTGGCTCAATCCCATGACCTGGCAAGTGGATGTGCTGCGGTTCAGTCTCCTGGGTATCGGCTCAGTGACGCTTGCCCTATTGGAGTTCGCCTGGTTCATGGCGTTCACGCTGGTCTGTCTCTCGTTGGCAGTAAGAACGATCGATCGCGCGGGATAGTCTAGTATGGTGTTCACATGACGCATCAACGAAATCGTTTAGAAAGACCGGCCCCCGCCGACACATTGGTTCCATACGAACATGAGACATGGAGGCTAATTAAGCAAAAAGATCTGAAGGGGTTTGCACGCTACCTGGCCGAAGATTCTTATGACATCTTCTCTGAGAGGAGTGGACCACATCAGAGCTCTTGGAGTTTCTAAGCGGGGCAGATTCACATAGTCGCGATTCTAACCAACGCTGCAGCGAATGGCGGCATCATGCCGCGGTTGTCACCGACGCGGCTTGCCGGCGCTCTCGCCGAGCTTGGTCGTTGGGCGCACAACATCGAAAGGAGCTTGGAATGAAAGTGATGGAAATCGCATTTACTTCGTATCCTGTGACAGACCTCAAGCGGGCGCGTCAGTTCTATGAAGGAGTGTTGGGTCTCGAGCAGTCTCGATTCTTTGGGAAGGAGAACACGGGGTTCGTCGAATATGATATCGGGTCAGGCACGCTCGCGATCGGCAATGTCGCGCCCGATTGGAAACCCTCGGCCGGAGGTGGCTCGGTCGGTTTGGAAGTCGATGATTTCGATGCCGCGATCACACGTCTCAGGGCGAACGGCTGCGCGTTTCGCCTGGAACCGATGGAGACACCGGTCTGCCACATGGCTGTCATCTCCGATCCGGATGGGAATTCCGTCACGATTCATCAACGAAAAGTTGGTCACGAGAGTTGATGCGTTAATGGTTCAATTCATCACGGTATTGAGCTGCACTTTGTTGGTGTGGGTTGCCGGCGCGCGATTCCTATGCAGGTAGTTCTCGCGTTGACCGCCACCATGACCGGGTTTCTGTCGTGGTGGATGGGGGGGCAGGTTCATGTGGCTCGTCGGAGCGATGGTCATCTTTGCCGGTATCTCAGTTGAAGGCTCATTGATGTGAGCGAGGATGCAACCACACAGGTACGTGAGCTGGTAGACAACGTCTATCGCTCCGAATCACGGCAGGTGCTCGCCACATTGATCCGCCTGCTTGGCGACTTTGACACCGCCGAAGAGGCGCTGCACGATGCCTTCGCTGTCGCAGTC
>JBEVJJ010000100.1:0-7888 GCA_040510255.1 Nitrospiraceae bacterium
GAAGGAATGGCGAAACGTGTGGCAACTGGCCGGCTTCGGCGCGAACACATCGCGGTTTCGTCAGAAGGTTACGAACGACGCCTTGATGTCGTTCTCGGCCGAGGCTTGTGTTTCACGACAGAACCCGCCACCAATTGGGTGGATTTGTCCAAGTGCAGGCTTGAAGATGTCTCGCCCGATAATGTGGTAAGCTGAACAGGCCAAGAGACGGGGGAACGACATGTTCATCTCCCGCAGGAAGTTTGTGTGGTCATCGGCTGTTTTCTTCCTCTGGCTCTCTGCTCCGACTCTCACTGTATCTGTAAGCTCAGCCTCCACTCCTATCTACACCTATACAGACGACGCTGGTACACAGAACTTCACCACAGAATTGGACTCGATTCCTGAACAATATCGTGACCAAGTCACCACCCTGAGTGTCGAGACATCTCCGGAGCCATCCCCGCACACATCACCCCCCGTCTCCGCTGAACCACAACCTCCATCTGAACAGGTCAGGGTCGTCACAGCCAGCGGCGAATACCGCATGGGAGATCACGACACGCGAACCGATGCCGTTCGCCTGGCAGTGGAAGCCGCCAAACGGGAGGCGCTGGAACAGGTGGCGACCTATTTGGAGAACGTCACCGAAGTGAGGAACATGGATGTCACCAAAGATGACATCCGGACCTATACGGCGGGGATCGTCAAGGTCTTGGATCAGACGATCACGATGAGACTGGAGGGAGAGACCGCGGTGATCCGCGCCGATCTCACGGCGCAGATCGACACGAATGAAGTCACGCGGGCCATTGCGGCGCTTCGAGAGAACGAGAGCGCCAGGAGCGAACTCGCGGCGCTGCGTGTGGAAACCGACCAATTACAGCAACAACTCGATACCGCCAATCAGGCTTTGGCCGCCGCCACGGCGCCGGAAGAGGTTCAAGTACTGACTCAACAACGTGAGGACATGTTGAACGAACTGCACGCCAATGCTCTCGTATCACAAGCCTGGACCGACTGGGCTTACGTGACGCCTGGCCTCTACCCCTATCCGTGGATCGGCGTGCAACATGTCCACGGATTGCTGCTGCAGGCACAACGTTTCTACCCGCGGCATCGTCATCTCCCCTTTGCCCAGCAGCACGTCACGAAACAGACCGGCACCCTCCAATCCGCGCCGCCGGGAATGTCATCGCCGCCGCGTCGGTCCTTGCTTGTCCCCTCGTCACCTTCTGTACGGGGACCACACACGGCGCAGCCTCCCGGATCGCGCTCGCCGAATGCAGCGTCCGGTGCATCGGCATCGAACTCGCCGACGCCGACCCTATCACAACGATTCTCCGGTTCTCGGCCCCAGATCCAGCAGCGGATGCATCCTTCCCAGCTCGGGCAAACCTTTGCTCCTGTCATGCGTCCACCCAATTCAGGAATGCCTCGTGGCTCATACTCGGGCCCACGATACTTTGGCGGCGGTGGAAGGAATTTTGGCGGTGGCAGTCGCTTCGGCGGTGGCGGAGGCGGTCGCTTCGGCGGTGGCCGCTCGGGTGGAGGCGGCCGTGGCGGACGCCGTTAGGTGCGCGACGCGACGAAGAAGGAGCGTCAGGTTTGCGGACATCGCCGAGGTACATGGTGCGATGAATAAAGAGGTTCACGACGTGCCGAATAAGGCACGTCACGTTTGTGAACGCCGGCGAGACGGTGAGCCGGCTGTGTCCCGTGAGCGCCCAGTGTCTTCCGTCTGTGCGCGCCAGCGCGTCGGTGAGCCGGCAGTGTCCGGTGAATGCTCCGTGTTTCGTGAAGCGGCCGAACCTGGAGAAGCCGTAGCCGATGATCCGGGAGCTATAGCAGTTCGGCGGGCACGTACTCGTATAATTGAGCGAATGGAGAAGGGTTCACGGTTTCTTGGCAACGACCTTACCGTTCTCCCACACATAGATAGGAGTCCCGTAGGCTCGTGCCGTTCTCCGCGCAACCTTGGCAGCCCGCCGCAGAGCTCGCCCGACACTCTGAGAGAATAACCGGGTTTTAGCGTTTCCACGAACCGCTTTCATGGACCTTCCTCCAATAATCTTGGCGTATCATGTGAATTATCATATACGGACCACATGTCCGCTAACTGCCGATAGACCGATTGAAAGTTTTCCCAAATTCGATTGAATCGACGTACAACATCAACTCGCGGCACGTTATGTCCCCCTTGGCGAACCCGGGTCGCAATGCGTTGCAGGGCGACCTCAACTGATGGGAGCGAAAGAAACACCAGTTCGATACGATACCCGATGATCTTCCACATACCGCTCCGCCAATCGGCTTACGAGGAAAAGAGGCCGCTGCCTTTATCGCATGTTCGCGCTTCCACATGACTCCCTCTGCTGCCTTGATCTCCGTAATCACGCGGGTGCATCCTTGCACTGGTGGTCCATTGGAGTCATGACGTATCGACTTCGGCACGTCCGTAGGGTCTCTTGTGTCCGGTCTGCTTTTTTAAGAGGGTTGCCTCGTGATTGCCGGCTTGCTTTTCCTGCTTCCACTATCCCATCAAATTCCTGACTGGTCTCCACTTCACTCGGTCTCCATTCAACGCACCTCGTCGGACCGCACGCTGACCGGCGAGGAATTGCTGCGGATCGGCGACACGCACAATTACCAACACCATTTTCCCGAAACGCTCACCTACTATCAGCTCGCCTTGGCGACCTTTCGCGAGAAGAAGCACGCCCGTGGCATGGCCACAGCACTGACGAAAATTGCACAGGTGTATGAACGTCAAGACAAATTCCAGGATGCCTACATCGCACTCCGCGAAGCCGTCCCCATCTCAGCCCGGTCATCCGACCGGATCGTTCATGCACAAGCTCTCTTGGTCATGGGGCGCGTCTCCGCTCGGTTGGGGCATCTTGAAGATGGTCGTGCGTCGCTCAGTCAAGCCGCCAGCTTGTTCGACCGCGCCAAAGAGCGACGGGGGTGGAATGACGCAACCGTCCAGCTCGGCCTCCTTCAGATAGACGATGGCTTGAACGAACAAGGTCTGTCGCTATTACAGCAGGCATGGCAAGACGCCCGCACCCGTCAGGATCGCGATCAGGAACTCCCGGCAGTCGTGGCGCTGGGGACCGCGCACTGGCTGTTGGGTCAGACAACCGACGCCAGGCGGTATTACGAAGACGGTCTCTATCTTGCTGGGCAGGAACAGAATATGATCGTCGAGGCGGCGCTTCGACTCCGGCTGGCCCATCTCTATGGTGAGGATGGCCGGTTGACTGAAGGAATTGAATCGGGAAAGCACGCGCTTGTGCTGTCGCAAACCATGCGTTTCCCCGCCACTGAGGCGGCGGCCTGGTCTCTGTTAGGCGATCTCTACCAGAAAATGGGACGGAGCGACGAGGCAGACGAGTCGAACCAGCGGGCGCTGTCGATCTATCGCTACCGCCAGACCATCGTGCACGGCGGCCGCTGACGCAACCCGGCGGATCTTCCGTCCTCCGCGTCATCATGCCGGAAACCATCATCCAGGCGGCGTCCGCCGCGTAGCGACGAGCGGTATCGATTGGAGATGTGTCTACATCCCTGCGTGCTTCCGCCGTTGGTCCGTGAGGATCACGAACGCCAGATAGTGTGTCACCAGCAGAGCCGGTACCCAAAACGCAGGAATCCAGTAGGCCGTCACTCTCTCAGGCGAAACACTTGGAAGTGCTGCTTCGACAAGTAGTCGAATTCCTCGATGAGCCGGTATCCGGCTGTTTCCATCTCCTGTCGAATAACCTCCTTGGCTGTGGCATGTCCGAAGAGCCATGCAAAACCGGTCGGTGTATAGTCGATGATCGCCACTCGTCCATGCGGACGTAGATAGCGAGCGGCAGACCGGAAATAGGCGGCACGGTCCGACAGGTGATGGGCCGTATTGCAGGTAAAGATGAGATCGGTGCTCTGCTCGAGTAAGCGCGGGTCGTCCTCCACCGCCTGCACCACCTCGACGTTGGCGATCCGCTTCTCCCGGGCATAGCGCGCGATGTACTCCAAGTCGTCACGGTCGATGTCAACCGCGTACACCCGCCCCTCCGGGCCGACCGCTTCGGCCAGCCCGAAAGTGAAAGATCCACCGCCCGCTCCTAGGTCTGCGACCAGCGCACCCGGCGAAATGTTCAATGACTGAATGACCGCTTTAGGCTGCTGCCATGAGTCCCGCGCAGAGCTGTTCATGTGCTCCCGCATGGGATTCGAACAGCCGTTGCTCCAGAGCAACAGAACGGCCGTGATCGTTGTCAGAACTGATGGGATCGTCACAGGTGAGCCCAGCGTTTCATGCCCCTGACCGGAGCAGAGCGTCAATCACTGCCAGTTCATCCGCAGAAAGCGGCCATTCAGCAGCAGCCGCGTTCGCGCGAACCTGCTCCGGTGATGTTGCGCCGGCGATGACGGATGCCACCGCCGGCCGCACGAGGAGCCAGGAGATGGCGAGTTCGAGCAACGAATGCCCGCGCTGTGTGGCAAATTCAATAAGTGATTCGACGATGGCCAGGTTCTGTTCGTTGAGGTCGGCCGCATAGCGTCCACCGGCCAAGCGACTCCCGGGGGGAGCCGGATGGCCACGCCGGTATTTTCCGGACAACAGACCGCTCGCCAGCGGAAAAAACGGAAGGAACGCGAGCCCACGTCGCTCACATTCCGGGAGCACCCCTTCTTCCGGTTCGCGGTGCAGCAGACTGTATTCGTTCTGCACGCTGACAAATCGTGCCGCCCCGTTTGTGACGGCCCCCTCCGCCTCATGAATCTGTTCGGCGGAAAAATTCGAGCAGCCGATCTCCCGGACCTTCCCGGCACGCACGAGGTCGTCCAACGCGCCGAGCGTGTCCGCGATCGGCACGGTCGGGTCGGGCTGATGGAGCTGGTAGAGATCGATGCAGTCTATGCCCAGCCGACGCAGGCTGTCTTCGGCCGCCTGCCCGACATACTCGGGCCGGGCGCCCCGCCGCTTGTTATCCACGGCCATGCCGAACTTCGTGGCGATGACGACCTCATTGCGACACCCGCGAAGCGCCCGGCCGAGAAACAGTTCACTCGTCGTGTTTCCGTAGATGTCCGCAGTGTCGAAGAACGTGATGCCCGCATCGAGCGCCGCCTGTACTACGGAGACTGTGGCCGGCTTATCCAGTTTGCGACCGAAGTTGTTGCAGCCGAGGCCGACGGTGGAGACGTCGAGCGATCCGATCCGTCGGGTTGTCATGGTCTGTCGCTTACCGGCTATCGTCATCCAGTCACCTCCCCCCGTACCACACAGGCATCAGCTCAGCTGGACCGCCCCTTCCCGCCTGTTCCACATGTCAATTTCTGCCGGTGACCGCTTCTTGGCATGGTCGCCAATCCATCGGGCGACCTCATCGTCGGTCGCCCCGGTGGCGACATATGCCTTGAACGCCTGGTAGTCGATCTCCGCGAATCTCAGCCATCGCTGATCGAGGGGGCAGTTTGAATAGTATTCGCCTTCCCAGCCGACGAGCGTGGCGCGACACTTGTCCAGCGCTCTGGCGGCCAAGGCGTACCCGGCAAGGGTTTCACGCGGCCTGCGCGGGGATTCCTTGTCGTCCCTCAGATCGCGCGAGAGTGCTCTCACCTTCTCAAGATCTTCCCTCATGGCATCATCTCCATTCTGGCCAAAAAAAGGCGGCTCGCGTTAACGCGTCAACTCTCCTACCGGATTGAACGCACCCGTCCACTGAGCATCAATCCGTCGCGCATGTTCAGACCCATGAGAACCAGATTCGTTCCACCGGCAGCGAGTTCGACTCCTTGAACGAGATAGAACCTCGCATCGAAGGTGCTTTGTGATGCCCACGAGTCAAGAAGGATCGCGCAGGGGATGAGGATCATGAGGCCGTTGACTACAATGAATGGCATGCGCTTCTTTTTCGCGTCGACCAGCCGCCCCTGTCGTGATTTTGATAGTGCGAAGCCGGTACCTCCCGTTGCTGCTATCGCAGGGACCAAGATCAACAGGCCGGGCAAGACGATGAGTCTCTTTACGTGGGCGACGGCATCCGACGATCCAAGGAACTCGACCAACAGGGTGGACACAAAAAATGCCGCGATTGTCAGCGTCGCCACCGTCGCCGCAATGAAATGAACCCGTTCCTTCATCGGTGTTTCCTTCGCGCCCAAACGCCCTGCGACTCGCCCGCGGCAGCTTCGCCTTTCTCTTACATCAGCACGTGCTCCCCATCGCCGTCGCGTGCAGCAACGGTGTAGTGTGATTGGTCCAGTGCCTCTGAAGCACCACGAACGTGATGTAGTGCGTCACCAAGAGAGCAGGAACCCAAAAGGCAGGTATCCAGTAGGCCGGTCCCATAAAGGGAGATGCCCCATAAGCCGTGGCCAGTACGATCGCCGCGATTAGATCCAACGTGCCCTCCACATTAAACGTCCACACAAGAAGCCGATCACCTCTGAACCCCTTGACGACGGCCGGAATCGCAACCAGCGCCAGCAACGCCGCAAGGAGGTCGCCGAATGCGGCGGGATATGCAAATTGCGCGGGAATGCCGGCGTACGTGGCTCCCGGGGAAAGGAACATGAGTCCGAGATGACGGAACGAATGGAGGAGAAGGATCGGCAGAAGAACGGTTTGAGGTGTGAGCACCGATAGTTTCGGCAACACATAGATTCGAGCCACAACCCAAAACACAATAGTGCTGAACAAGAGGTTGATGGTGAGAATGTTCATCGTATTACCCGTCCAGCGCGACCTCGTGCGCAAGCTCACCCAGAGGATCGCTCGAACAACGGCCTACCCGCCGCTCTCTTGCTTCATAGCGGCCTCGGCACGTTTCGCCATTTCGCCGGGCGGGACATCTTCCACATGCGTCGCGAAGTGCCACTGATGCCCGAATGGATCTTCCAGACTGGCCGCCCGGTCACCGTAGAACTTGTTTTCTACCGGTCTGACCAGCTTTGCGCCGGCATCGACGGCCTGTTGGACGAATCGATCCACATCCTGCACGTAGATCATCATACTCACCGGTGAACCACCGAAAGACCGGGGACTCTTGCAATTCATCTCCGGGAACTCGTCGGCCATCATGATGAGGGCCTTCCCGATGGTGATCTCCGCATGCCCGATCTTTCCACCGGGGGCCGGCATGCGCATCAACTCTGTCGCGCCGAAGGCTTTCTTGTAGAAATCCAAGGCCTCGGTCGCCCCTTTTATAATGAGGTAGGGCGTCGCGCCCTCATAGCCCTCTGGAATCGCTTTCACTGCGGGTGGCATTGAATACCTCCTTGTCCGGTGATTTCAGGCTGTACGTTCAGGCTACAGAAAAGATTTTGGCTTATGCAACAGCCCTTATCAGGGCAGATGTCCAGTGAACCTCCCTACCCTCAGTACTCGAACGCGACATGGTAGAGGGCCGGGACCATTTCAACGCCCAACTGTCCTAATTTGGTCTTCATGGGGGTGACGCTCTTTTCGTAGGCCTTCCAGTACACATCCTCATTGTCCCACAGCGCGATGTTAATGAAGTTGAATGTGCTGTCCGGCTTTATACTCCGATGAAACGTTCCACTGATGAACCCTGGTTGCTTCGTAATATTCGCCTTCACGTCTTGCCACCACTGGACAAACTCATCCTCCTTGCCCTTCGGAACTGAAAATACGTTGATCAAGGTGACGGCCATGGCTCATTCCTCCATGTATAATGGTTTCACACCAGGTCCAGGAATCCTTCTCGCGATCAGGTGACTTCACACACCCCAGCACACCCTTAGCGATACACCAACCCCGACAAGCGCCACGCGAGTTGACGACGAAAAGCCGGGACATGGGCCAACAATTTGAGCAAGGCGTTGCGCAGGGGCCGGAGTCCACGGCCGACCGTAGCCAGTCGGGTCAGCCGGTCGGTGAAGGCCACTACTT
>JBEVJJ010000101.1:0-16497 GCA_040510255.1 Nitrospiraceae bacterium
AGAAATGGCACCGCCATATGAACGAGGGGAGACTGCTCCTGGTCAAGGTGGGATGGGGCCAAACGAGCGGTAGACACGAAGTGTGGCATGCGGATTTCTCCCGGAAAGCGCCGTGTGCCGCAACCAATAAAAAATCTGTTCCATACTGCACGTCTGAAATCATTCTTTCTCCGTCATGTGGTCGACGCGCGTGATGGCCGTTGACTCGTGCATCTCAGGCAACATGAGGCTGGTCTTGCCGCAGCAGATGTGTTTTCAAATATTGATGGAACTGCAGAATCGCAGGCTCATCGGCCGACAGCACGATCGCGCCCATCTTTATCCCGTTGAGCAACATCCATTCGGCAGCATGTCGGGCAATCATCTCTTCAGTCAGCCCTATCCATTTATATGACGACGCGACATTGGCATCGACCATCACCGTAATCTGTGCCGGGGTGGTGCCGTACGTAAAGCAAAAGTGTTGCCCCGCCCGAAATACGAGGTGCATCCCGTCCGAAGCGACCATGCCTCGCTGTCCACAGTCTCCACAGCGCAAATAGAAAAGCCCTGAAGCAGTATTCATATCATCGTCATGAGATTCGTCATCCGGACGCATTTCCTTGGCACATGTCAAATTCGGGCAAACCGGCACGGACAACCCCCAGCCATAAAAAAAGCCTGCAACGTTATTATATGAGCGTGGCTCCTACCTAAACCTAGGGATATCACTAGTAAAGCCTGGACCCCGCCTCAGAGTCAATCTTGTGGATGCCTGGCCGTTCCGGGTTCGAATATCCTGAGCGCCCGAATGAACTCCCCACCATCCGGCGTGCGCCCACCATTCGCTCGCTTGGTACGGTGTGCATAACCACGTTTGCCTGATTGGCAACCGGACCAGAACCTTCGTTGGTCGGACCTACGCTATCGGGGTCCCCATGTTCTTCTGATCGGTCGCAGGTCGTATCCACAGGGACGACTGGAATATACATCGATGAAATATCAAGGACCAAGATGATCAGGGAGCATCGAGGCATAGCCGCAAGCGTCTCCCAGTGAATGGGGTTCCTCGCTTTATCTTTTCACCAGAGGGATAAGTTGAAGTCTCGCAATTGTTTGGTTAAGTTACATCGATGACCATATCCCGCTCGCGCCTCATCCTTCTCGCCTGCGCGAGTGGCGTCTTGTATCCTCTCTGCTTCCCCGCCTTTAACCTGGGATTTCTCGCCTGGATCGCCTTGGTGCCGCTTCACTTCAGTATCGACTACGCTTCCTCACCGCGGGAAGCGTTCAAGCTCGGCTGGCTGGCTGGTACCATTGCTTTTACCGGCGCCATGTTTTGGGTCATCACCGCCATGAACCTGTACGGTAAAGTGCCGATTCTTGTGGCTCTTCTGATCATGCTCCTGCTGACCATGTATCTCGGCCTCTATCTGGCTATCTACGCGGGAGGTCTGGCCTGGATCCGCCTGGTCTTTCCCACGCTCGGCATGCTGCCGGCCCCATTTCTCTGGGTCACCCTGGAATTGATCCGGACATACTTTCTTTCGGGCCTTCCCTGGGTTCTGTTCGGCTATTCGCAGTATGAATGGCTGCCGATCATTCAATTGGCCGACCACTTCGGTGTCTATGGCGTGTCGTTTCTTTTGGTACTGGTGAATGCCGCCCTGGCGGAGTTGATCGTCTGGACGGTCAAAGCCTACCGCGGCTTCGCGCTTCGGTCGTTTCCCTGGCCGTCGACCGGCGCCGCGGCCGCGGGATTGGGAGTCACATTCCTCTATGGTATGACCGTCTTAGGGACCTCTCACCCGCTGCCCGCCCGAACACTCTCCATCGGGTTGGTGCAACCGAACGTCGATCAAGCGCAAAAATGGGACATCGCGTTTCGTCAAGACACGCTCCAGCGCTACAGCCGGTTGACCACGGGTATGGGCAAGGACCTGGATCTGATTATTTGGCCCGAGGCGGCGACTCCGTTCATCTTCGAGCGAGAACCCCAGTATCGATTGCTGCTGGGCGCCATGGCTCATGACGTGGGCGCACCGTTGCTTTTCGGCAGCCCCGCCCTTCGCTACTATCCTGACGGACGCCCCTACCTCATGAACAGCGCCTACCTGCTGGCGCCCGATGGCCAGATCTTGGGACGATACGACAAGCAGCATCTGGTTCCGTTCGGCGAGTACATTCCCCTCCACAACTCCCTATTGTTCTTTCTGGACAAATTGGTCGAAGGCATCGGAGATTTTGAGGCAGGACCGGGAGCCACACTCTTGATGTTCAAGCCCCGGGAAAAAACCCCACCCATGACAGCGGCCGCCACCGCACCCGACTTTCATGTGAAATTCGGCGTGGTCATTTGTTATGAAGTGATCTTTCCCAATCTCGTTCGCCAGTTTGCATCCAACGGTGCGGAGTTCATGGTCACGGTCACAAACGATGCATGGTTCGGCCCGTCCTCCGCGCCCTATCAGCACTTCGCCATGGTCGTGTTCCGTTCCGTCGAAAATCGGGTGGCGTTTGCGCGAGCCGCCAATACCGGGATTTCCGGTTTCATCGATCCATTCGGCCGCGTGCAACATGCCACGAACATTTTTACGCAAGAGGCAGTCACTGGTACGATCGAGATCGGCCACCCGAAAACCTTTTACGCCAGGTATGGTGATCTGTTCGCCTACGGCTGTGTTATAATCACCGCGCTTTTGTGCCTGACAGGCTATTTCTCCCAGAGTACAGAACCCGCCGGCGGCACACCAGCTGGTCGACCAGCCTGATCTCAGAAAGGAAACTCACGATGTTGGACGAAATACGTGCGCGAGTGCGAGGCGTCGGGGAACAGATTTCCGAACTTCGGGGGCATCTTTGACCAGGTTCGCACGACCGCTGAACTCACCGAACTCGAACACAAGATTGCGCAACCGGATTTTTGGAGTGATCCAAAAACGGCCGCCAAGGTGAATCGCCGCAAAGCTACCTTGGACCGCGAACTCTCCCGCTGGCAAACAATCGAACGCCGCCAAAACGACCTTGGCGCGATGCTCGATCTGGCTGAAGAATCCGGCGATCTCGACCTCGAACAGGAGCTCACGGCTGAACTCAACCAGTTCGAACGCGCGCTCAACGAACTTCGGATCGAACTATTGCTGGCCAGCGACCTCGACGGCAACAACGCCATCTTCTCGATTCATCCCGGGGCAGGGGGAACTGAATCACAGGATTGGGCCCAAATGTTGCTCCGCATGTACGTCCGGTGGGCGGAACGCAAAAAGTTCAAACTGGACACGCTGGACCTGCTGCCGGGCGACGAAGCTGGAATAAAAAGCGCGACGCTCTCGGTCACAGGTCCCTACGCATATGGATTGCTGAAGGCTGAAGCAGGCGTGCACCGACTCGTCCGCATCTCTCCTTTTGACGCGAATAAGCGACGGCATACGTCCTTCGCTTCCGTGTTCGTGTATCCGGAGTTGGAGGATGACGGAGAACTCGTAGTCGACGACAAAGATTTGAGAATCGATACGTTCAGGGCAGGCGGGGCCGGCGGGCAGAACGTCAATAAGGTCGAGACGGCGATCCGGATCACCCACCTGCCGACAGGGATCGTCGTGCAGTGCCAGAACGAGCGCTCCCAACTCCAGAACCGGAACGGCGCCATGAAAATCCTCAAGGCACGTCTGTTTGAAGTCGAACAGCAGAAGAAGGAAGCCGAGTTCAATGCGATCGTCGGTGAAAAAAAGGATATCGCGTGGGGCAGCCAGATTCGCTCATACGTATTCCAGCCGTATCAAATGGTCAAGGACCATCGCACGTCGTATGAGGTCGGCAATGTCTCTTCGGTCATGGACGGCGATATCGATGGTTTCATCGAAGCCTACCTCAAGAGAAAGCTCGCTGCCGGCAAGATGCCCGAGCCGGCAACGGTGAAAGACGACGATCTCTAGCATGAATGGTTACGACGCAAAGAGTCACAAGCTTCACGACGTGCGGAATAATGTACGTCAAATTAGTGAACGGACGGATACGGTGAGCGCCCTCTGTCTGTCTTGGAAGCCTCAGTGAACGCCGCCGAGACGGAGGCGGCAGTCTCTTCCTCTTTTTGAGTTGAGTTGCATTTTCCGGGAACGAACTACGAGAGGCGAACCGCGAACCGATGGACGAACTAAACGATCAACGACAGCAGCGCATTAAGAAACTGGAAACTCTACGGGAACTCGGCGTCGCCCCCTACGGCACTGGTTTCGGCGTAAAGGACCGCGCCGGAGACTTGGTACGGCTGCATGGTGAGAAGAACAAGGACGTGCTCGCACAGGAGCAGATTTCCTGTACGATGGCCGGGCGGATCGTCGGACTTCGCCGGTTCGGCAAGGCCGCTTTCGCCGTACTGCAGGACGGGGCGGATCGTTTGCAGGTCTATCTCAAGAAAGACGTCCTGGGCGACCAATCCTATCAGGTCTGTGAAAGCTTGGACTTGGGTGACTGGATCGGCGTCACCGGCGTGCTATTCCGGACCAAGACCCACGAGTTCACTGTCGATGTGCGCCATCTGACCTTCCTCAGCAAAGCGCTGCGCCCGCTTCCCGAAAAGTGGCATGGCCTGACCGACGTCGAAACGCGCTACCGTCAGCGGTATGTCGACCTCATCGCCAACCCCGAAGTGCATGGGATCTTCACCATGCGCAGCCGTATCATTTCCGGCATCCGGGCTTTTCTCATCGACCGGGGTTTTCTCGAAGTCGAGACGCCGATGATGCATCCCATTCCCGGGGGCGCCGCAGCCAAACCGTTCGTCACGCATCACAACGCGCTCAATGTGGATCTCTATCTGCGGGTCGCTCCGGAACTGTACCTCAAGCGATTGATCGTTGGCGGATTTCCGCGCGTCTTTGAAATCAATCGGAACTTCCGCAACGAAGGGATTTCGACGATTCACAATCCCGAATTCACGATGCTTGAATTTTACGTGGCCTACGCCGACTATCACGACCTGATTGTGTTAACCGAAGAACTCTGCGCGCGGCTGGCGAAAGATATTCTTGGTACCACGACTATCGAATATCAGGGCTCGCAGATCAACCTCGCGCCGCCCTGGAGACGGTGGTCGTACCATCAGGCCATTCTGGAAGTAAATAAACTCGAATCCTCCGTGCTGATGAACCGTGATGAGGCCCTTAGCGCCGCTGCCCTTCTTGGAGTGGAGGTTTCTACCAAGGGCTCTTTGACGTCTGTTCTCAACGAGATCTTTGAAGAGACCGTGGAGCCCAATCTGCAGCAACCGACTTTCATTACCGACTATCCCATAGAGATCTCGCCGCTAGCCCGTCGAAAGGATACCGACCCCACCCTGACTGATCGCTTCGAGCTGTACATCGCCGGGCGGGAGATCGCGAACGCCTTCTCCGAGCTGAATGATCCGCTCGACCAGCGCGAGCGATTTGAATCACAGGCCGCGCAGCGCGCCGCTGGTAATGAAGAAGCCCATTTGCTCGACGAAGACTTTCTGCGCGCGCTCGAATATGGGATGCCGCCCACGGCCGGAGAGGGGATCGGCATCGATCGCCTGGTTATGCTGTTTACCAATCAGGCATCCATTCGCGACGTCGTGCTCTTCCCCCAATTGCGGCAGGAGCAATAATCGATGGCCCTCCCCTACGAAATCTTCATCGGACTGCGGTACCTGCGTGCGAAACGCCGCAATCGGACTATTTCATTCAATACTGTCGTCTCGATCACGGGCATCACCCTCGGAGTCGCGGCACTCATCGGCACGGTCGGCATTATGACCGGCTTCAAAGAAGATATTCAGTCCAAAATTCTCGGGACGACGGCGCACATCCTGGTTCATGACCGGACCAAGGAAGCCATGACCGACTATGATGCTCAAGTGAAGAGGGTGGAAGATGTTCAGGACGTCGTGGCCGCTACGCCATTTCTCATGAAGCAGGTGTTATTGACCTCTCAATCGGGCGTGCAAGGAATCATTTTGCGCGGAATCGATCCCTCCCGTGAGGGGCGGGTGACGGAGGTGGCCAAAAACCTTTCAGCCGGGAAACTCACGGATCTTTCGACACCCGTCAAAGTCGAAATCCCGGAAAAGGAACGTGAACCGAATGGTCCAGCCGAAGCCGTACGCCCCGGCATCATTCTCGGGAAAGAACTGGCCATGCGTTTGGGAGTCTATATCGGCGATACGCTGAACGTCGTCTCTCCAGTCGGACCCGTCACGGGCGCCAGCATGACCCCGAAAATCCGCCCGTTTGCCGTCGTCGGTATCTTTCAATCAGGCATGTATGAATATGATTCGTCGCTGGCCTACATCGAATTGGCGGAGGCCCAGAAGTTTTTCAACATGCATTCGACCGTCACGGGAATCGAGGTGAAGGTGACGGACGTCTTTCGGGCGGCGGATACCGCACGATCGATCGAGCAACAGCTCGGTTTTACATTTTGGGCGCGGGACTGGATGCAGATGAACCGCAACTTATTTTCTGCGCTCAAATTGGAAAAGACCATGATGTTCCTTCTGCTGGTGCTCATCACCATCGTGGCTTCCTTCAATATTGTCAGCACTCTGACCATGATCGTCACTGAGAAGCAACGGGAAATCGCCATCCTCAAGGCCATGGGCGCGACACGCAAGGGCATCATGCGAATCTTCATGTTGAATGGGCTGATCATTGGCTTTTCCGGCGCCGCGATCGGTGTGCCACTGGGCTACGCTTTTCTCTGGCTCATTCAAACCTTCTGGACCTTCGACCAGACGGTTTACTATATCTCTCGCATTCCTGTGCACGTGCTGGCCTCCGACGTCTTACTCGTGGCCGGATCCGCCATCGTGATCAGCTTCGCCGCCACCCTCTACCCGTCATTGCAGGCCGCGAAACTTGACCCTGCGGCGGCGCTTCGGTACGAATAACAGAGAGAAATGTATTGATTTGATTACCGGAGGATCTGATCTGATGACGTATGGTCCATCTGCGGAGCGCGCATCAGCCGATCATGGGATCAACCAACTCATGGGCTGCCCTTATGATTAAGGTTTCTGACCTCTACAAGTCGTTTCCTATGGCCGGACAAGAACTGGTCGTCCTCAAAGGGATTAATTTGGAAATCCGGCGCGGTGAATTCATTGCGATTGTCGGTGCCTCCGGCGCGGGCAAGAGCACGCTCCTTCACATTCTCGGGACACTGGATCGACCGACGACCGGTACGGTTTCATTTGAAGGACAGGACCTGTTTCAACTCACCGAGGGACAACAGGCCGAATTCCGCAACAAGCGTGTCGGATTCGTGTTTCAATTCCATCACCTCCTGCCAGAATTCACGGCTCTTGAAAATGCCTGCCTGCCAGCCATGATTCAAAAGCGGCCGCTGGAAGAGGTGGAGAACGAAGCGGGTGCCTTGCTAAAAGAAGTGGGATTGGGCGAGCGACTACATCATAAATCCGGAGAACTGTCCGGAGGGGAGCAGCAACGAGTGTCCGTTGCGAGGGCGTTGATGCAGCGCCCGGACCTGGTACTGGCCGATGAACCGACCGGAAACCTCGATACCCATACCGGTGACGCCCTGTTTCAGTTACTCCGCCAGCTCAACCGATCACGTGGCACGACGTTCATCATCGTGACACATAATGACAAGCTCTCGGCCCAAGCGGATCGCATCGTCCACATGCAGGACGGCATGATTGTGCATGAAACAGCGTAAATGACCGAGGCGGCCTGCCGGTTCCTGTTCTGTTTCTTGACGAGGTCGGGTCTTTTTCGTAGACTCAGACTGACGCCTATCCATCTGAGACCCTCGTGAGCCTATGCGGACAGGGACGTGGACTACATCGCTCGCTGCCGCTCTCTCCCTTTTGCTCCCCATTCAAGCCGCCGCCAACGAATTTGTCTTCGTAGGAACCCGTCAGAATGGGATGGGAGGGGCCGGCGTGGCGGCGACCATCGATGCCACGGCAACCTATTGGAATCCCGCGGCGCTTGCCATGAGCAAGAAAGTGGACATTCGAATACAAGCCGGAGCAGGAGCAGTCGATCGAGGAGACTTTTTTGATACACTCAAGAATATCAACAACACCAACTTCAACGACACCAGCGCCGCCAATCAGGCGAGGCTTCAGAGCCTCGTCAATCAGATCAACCAACCCACGACGAATCTTTCAGGCAATGCATCCGGCGGGTTCTATCTGAAAGCCAATTTTGGGCAACATGCTATCGGGTTCAATGTGTCCGATGTCGCCACGGGGGGCGCATTCGTTAGCACGCCGGCCTCTGTTACACAGGCAGGCGGGAATCTGAATGTCACCGGACAAGTTGCCATAAACGGATTCGAAGCCCGCCAGGCGGTGATTTCGTATGCCTATGCCTTCCTGGACAGGACGTTCTCTATTGGCATCAGCGGCAAATTCATCCAAGGGGCGGCCTATACCGGGAGCACACCCATCGAGGGTGCAAACGACGACGTACATATATTTCAGGATGCGGGACGTGCGAAGATCACCACCGCCCTCGGACTGGATATCGGCGCGATGTACAGGCCGGCATCCTGGCTGCGGTTCGGCGTCGTGGCCAAGGACATCACCGCCCCGACTTTCGATGCTCCCAACGGCGACAAATTCAAAATGGACCCTCAGGTTCGAGCCGGAGTGGCCTTCAACCCCTACAGCTCTTTGACACTGTCGGTCGACAGCGACATCACGTCAAATAAGACGTTGACGCCGGGTGTGAAAAGCCAAGTGCTGAGCCTGGGGGCTGAGCAAACCGTCTTGTCTGAGTTGCTATCGTTCCGCGTCGGCGCCTTCAAAAACATGCAGGACGCGCAGACACCCTTCATACCGACCGCCGGGTTCGGTCTACGTATTCTTTCCTTGCGCGTGGATGTCGCTGGTGGGTATGATTTTCGCGATCAGGCCGCGCTGGTCTCCGGGTCCCTTGGAGTGATCTTCTGATGCTTCACGATCTGATGCGCTTGCGACAGGGATCTATGAGACGGTTTTCTCAGCTCCTGCCTCTCCTCGTCCTTCTCATCACGCCCCTCGCCAGCTGCAGCGGATTGCAGGAAATGTGGGAAGGGCCTGCGTCCCGCGATTTTCATCCGAAAACGGTCGCAATCCTCCCCATCTCGGGTACCTACGATAGCGCCAGGGAGGACGTCGAGGAAATCGTGGCCAAGGCGCTGATCAAGAGTGGCAAAGTGGAGAGAGTGGTGCCACCCGAACAGGTCACCGACACCTTTCAGGCCACGAAAGATGCGTTTGACGCGCTCGTGACCTATTTCACACGCATGGAGACGACCGGCCAATCAGACAAGCAATCGGCCGTGAGAATCGGCCAGGCGCTCAATGCCGATTCCCTGCTCGTGGTCAAGGTGAATGCCTGGGAATATACGCGCGAGGAAGGTGATAACATTGCTCGCGTGGGGCTCAGTATGAGGCTGATCGACGCGATCAACGGCGCCATCGTCTGGAAAGGCCGGCACCAGGTCCAGGAAAGCTACCTGTGGATGCGACCCGAGATGAAAGATCTGGCAACGAGGCTCACTTCTGAGATGATCAGGTTCATGCCGCCGGAAAAACGCTAGCTTTCTCCCCCTCGCCGTCGGCTGCCCTCCTTGCAAAAGCTCCAGCCGGAAGCCATTCGTCAGGTGCGCACATCGGCCTTCTCCAATGACGCTCGCCGAACATGTCAGGATTCAGAAGGGAGTGGTGTATTTCGCACGAGGAACACGACCGCCTCTCCAGAGAATGGAGCTACCAGCGTTCTCCTGCCACCCCGCACGGATGTCGCCACCGTTGTGTTTCCACTGGCCGGATCGAACCATTCTACCGACCACGTCTCTTCGGTCGGTAAGGTAAGGGTTATCGAGCCACCCTCAGGCAAGAATCCCAGCACGTGCTCCGGTCCCATCAGACAGTAGCCTGTCGAGCATGCAGATGGATCGCTTTTCGGGACAGCCGTCGCGAGAGGCATACGGTTCGCGTAAGAGTGGGTTTGCCCCATCCGCATCAACACCATTCCTTCGCCGGGATTCGGTGTGCCGTACCCGTTGCAGTAGATATACCAAAGATTGTGTCCACGCGTGAATGCTTTCCACGGCCATTGCGGGGAATTGTGAGGCATTCCAAACTGCAAAGGGCAGGGCGTGATGTGGTCCATATCCATAATGCTGACTTTGGTCTCTGCATTGGCAGGCGGATGGTGTTCGAATGACGGACCGCCCGGAGACATGTAATCGGCTGTACTCTTCATGAGCACCTGGTTGTTGAAATCTTGCAGCGACGTCATTCCCACCGGGTGTGAGAAGGCCTTACGACTTTCATATGCATGGATAAAGTCGATGAAGTATTGCTGCCATGCATTCATCGCGGGAGTGTTGTAGCATTCGTTACAAATCTCATACAGCACATTATCCAGGTCACCCACGGCATCGACCAACTGACGTACATACGATTCTTGCAACGGAGTGAAGGTTTGCCCGATGCTGCCCAGTTCAAGACCATGTCCGTCTCCGTCGACATCACCATTCACTTCATTGATGTTGTTCTCGCGGTTGAACGGATGTCTGCTCCACGAGCGGCTCTCAGGGATACGTAATCCATTCTCCCATCCGAAGCTGTGCCAGAGCATGATCGAGACATAGATGCCCGCAGCCCTTGCCGCCATGACTCGTGCCCGCATCCGCTCAAAATAATGAAGCGAATTCAGAGCGGGATGGTCCAGATTTCCCACGTCCAACCGGGTCAGGTCGAATTTATGTCCTCCATCCGCGGCACAACAGATTGCGGATCGAACCCACGGCATGCTCATGGTCGCCATTTCCTCAAAGCGTCTGCCGCTGCTTTCACTTGTCCAAAGACGAAGAAGGTTTCCATCGTACCGCGCAAGGAGATCCATTGCCCTCTGAAAATCGGACGGCAGACTGCCGTCGAAGACATAGTCTTGGAATTCGGATCCTTCATAGCTTCCTTGCAGGTACACAAGCCGATCGTTTGGCATCGCAAAATAGCGGCCGTTAACGGTACTTGTATGCAGCAACAGCGAGCCCATGGGCACCGTTTGCGCCAGTGCCCATCCGGATAGAACAGTCCATCCGGCACACAGGAAGATCAGAAATCGTCGCGCCATGATAAGAAGAAGGATCTCCTTCAACTGCTGAATCTGCACGCTCACAATACTCGATCGTGCGCCGATGCTTCATCGCGAGGCGGGATTAGAGAGTGGGAGGACGACTCAGGTGGGAAGCCCGACTCAGGCCTGGTGCATGGCCGTCTTCAATGAGCGGACAAACTCTCCTATCTTCGACACCATGCGAGGGTCCTTCGCGTGTTGGGCGATATGGCGAACGATTGCGGTGCCGACGATCACCCCATCCGCAACCTTGGCCACTCGGGCGGCATCCTCCGATGTTGCCACGCCGAAGCCGACGGCGACGGGCACACGGGACTGCTGTTTGATTTTTTTGACGTTCTGCCGGACATCCGCCACATCATGCAGTCTCGTGCCTGTAATCCCGGTCAAAGACACATAATACAGAAAACCCTGCGATTGCTTCGTCACGAGACCACGCCGCGCCGGCGTGCTGGTAGGAGCCAGCAGGAAGATCAGATTGAGCCCGGTTTCACGTGACGGCTTCTGTAATGGCTCCGATTCATCCGGCGGCATATCAGGCACGATGAGTCCATCGACACCGGCGCCCACCGCCTCACGGCAAAACTGCGTCGTGCCGAAGGCATGGATCGTATTGTAATAGGCCATCAGGACGATAGGAATTTGCGTCGACGTGCGGAGTCGTCTCACCGATTCCAGAATTCTTTGCAACGTCGCGCCGCCGCGCAATGCGCGATCCGCCGCTTCTTGAATGACCGGTCCGTCGGCAATCGGATCCGAGAATGGCACGCCAAGTTCGATCACATCCGCTCCGGACCGCTCTATCTCGAGAACGAGTTGCTCCGTTTCCCGTAGCGACGGATCGCCCGCCATGATATACGCGATCAACGCCTTTTCATCGTTCGCCTTTAGACGGTCGAATGTCGTCTGCAATCTGTTCATGGCGTACTAATTGCCTCACGACCTTGACGTGCATTGTTCTTCGCGTCGTGGATCTTCACGCTTTGCCGTCAACGTGCTGTCATCGGACCCGCACTTACAGTATGACCCCTTTGATTTTAGCCACCTGCTGCACATCTTTATCGCCGCGTCCGGACAGATTTGCGAGGATGATCTGATTCTTCTTGAGAGTCGGAGCCAGTCTGATGACTTCAGCGATGGCATGCGCGCTTTCCAATGCAGGGACAATCCCTTCCTCACGCGCAAGGACATCGAAGGCCGCCAACGCTTCTTCATCCGTGGCAGATGTATATCGTACGCGGCCGATCTCGCGATAATAGCTATGCTCGGGTCCGACTGCCGCGTAGTCGAGCCCGGCTGATACCGAATGGGTCAGATTGACTTGGCCATGTTCGTCCTGCAAGAGGTAGGTCATGGTACCTTGCAGGACTCCGGGACGCCCTCCCGAGAACCGTGCCGCATGCTTCCCACTTTCGATACCGAAGCCGCCTGCCTCCACACCGACCATCTTGACTCGGGTATTGCCGACAAACGCATGAAACAAACCGATGGCATTGCTGCCGCCTCCGACGCACGCAACGAGATGATCCGGTAACCGCCCCTCGTGAGCCATGATCTGCTTCTTCGCCTCATAACCGATGACCGACTGAAAATCACGGATCATCATGGGATAGGGATGGGCTCCCAGAACGGAGCCCAGGATGTAATGGGTATTGCGCACATTGGTCGTCCAATCACGCATGGCTTCGCTGATCGCGTCCTTGAGCGTCCGGCTGCCCGCATGGACCGGGGTGACTTTCGAGCCAAGCAGCCGCATTCGAAACACATTCAATGCCTGTCGTTGCATGTCTTCGGTGCCCATGTAGATTTCACATTGCAATCCGAAGACGGCCGCCACCGTAGCCGTGGCCACCCCATGTTGGCCGGCTCCCGTTTCGGCGATGACACGCGGTTTCTTCATCCGCCGAGCCAGCAACGCTTGACCGACTGCATTGTTGATCTTGTGCGCGCCGGTGTGCGCGAGGTCTTCTCTCTTGAGATAGATCTTGGCGCCGCCCAATTTTTTGGTCAGTCGCTGCGCAAAATACAACGGCGTAGGCCTTCCCACGTAATGCTGCAAGTACTGTTGAAACTCCATCCGAAAGCCGCGGTCCCGTCGTGCTTGCTTGTACTCGCGTTCCAATTCAAGCAACGCGGGCATGAGTGTTTCCGGCACATATCTCCCGCCATATTGGCCGAACCGCCCGCGCTTGTCCGGGAAGGTTGCCCGCAAATCTTTCTTGGATGTCATGTTTGATTGATAACCGTTCGGATGACGTGTCACACCGACACAAGTTTGGCAGCTTGCACAAATGCGCGCATCTTCTCCCGATTCTTCTTTCCCGGCCGATCCTCTACTCCGCTGCTGACGTCCACGCCATAGGGCCTGATGGTTCGCACAGCCGCCTCGACATTCTCGGCCGTCAATCCGCCAGCGAGCACCACGGTCGCAGCTCGCGCCACCTCGGCGGCCAGCGACCAATCCGGGACTCGGCCCGTCCCTCCGTAGGCATGCTCCAAATACGCGTCGAGTAGAAAGCCCCTGACGCCCGCCCTTCCCCTGTACTCAGCAAGCGCGAGAAAGGAACTACGGTCTTTGAGACGGATCGCCTTCAACACGGGGCGTCCCAATGTCTCACAATAGGTGGCGGTCTCATCTCCATGCAGTTGGGCCAATGCGAGACCGCACGAATCCATGAGATCGCGAACAACCTTGGTATCTTCGTTTACGAAGACTCCGACCGGCAGTACAAACGGCGGGAGTTCGGCGATGATCTGCTTGACCAGATGCGGTTCAATGTACCGCGGGCTGTTCCTGTACAAGACAAAGCCCAAGGCATCGACTCCCGCTTCGACTGCCGCCGCCGCGTCTTCGGGAGAGGTGATGCCGCAGATTTTAGTCTTGCAGCCCATCATGGTGTTGCATACCTCCATGGGATCGAAGCCTTAGGCACCGGCAGGAGCAGAGTCACTTCCCCTATCACGAAGCGTTTGTGACGGACACGTCGCCTTGCTCTTCCCTTGACCGTAGAATCCGCGGTAGGACCATTGGCAGACTCGGTCCTTGCCGTCGAAGGTCAGGCCAATCGTTTCGGTTTTGCCATCCTGTGTCGGCATCGTCCATTCGCAGACCTCTCCGCCGTCCTTGAAGGAGTGGCATCTGGTTGGTATGCCCATTTCCTTGACCCGCGCATCTTTTGTGGTGCCGAGCCATTGATCCCATTGAACCGCATACTCCTTCATGTCCTGACTGGCACAGCCACCCAGGACAAGGAACCCTATCGCGAACGGGAGACAGAAACTCTTCATGCATCCTCCTTTTTCGTAGGCTCTCCCAGCAATTCTCGAATCTTGGCGCCGACATCATCGGCACGGAGGAGCGATTCCCCCACCAACAGCGCATGCGCGCCGGCCATCTGCAATTGCTGCACATCAGCCCGCTTGTGAATGCCGCTCTCGCTGACGATGAGCTTATCAAGTGGAATACGCTTCGCCAGTCGTTGTGTCACCGTCAGATCCGTTGAAAACGTCTGAAGATCACGATTGTTGATCCCGATCAGCCGGATATCCGGCAGCCATTCCAACACAATATCCAATTCCTTTTCATGATGCGTTTCGACCAACACATCAAGCGACAAATCTTTTGCGAGCGCGCAAAAATCAATCAATTGCCGCCGCTCGAGAGCCGCGACAATGAGGAGAACGGCATCGGCCCCATAGGCCCGAGCCTCATAAAACTGAATATCCCGAACCATGAACTCTTTATTGAGACAGGGAAGACCGACCTCGCGTTTGACTTGAGCAAGATACTCCAGGCTTCCTTGAAAGAAATCCCGGTCCGTCAGAACAGATACGGCGGCTGCTCCATGTTTCCGATACGCCGTGGCGATCTTGACCGGATCGAATTCATGCTCGAATTCAGGCCTGATCAATCCACGACTCGGTGAGGCTTTCTTGACCTCCGCGATCAACGCCGGCCTGTCAGGGCCCCGCGTCGCGTCGATGGCCACCGCCAGCCCCGATGTCGGCCCGATATCACGGATTCTCCCTTTCAAGTTCGTCAGATATCCTCGACTTTCCTTGTGCCGCAGCTCGGCGGCCTTATGCTCGAGAATACGCTGGAGAATCATGCGCGGCCTCGCTGCGAAAAGCGGATCAGTTTCTCAAGCTTTTCCATGGCTTCACCCGAATCGATGATGCGGTAGGCAAGCTGAACGCCTTCGTGCAGCGTCTTGACTCTTCCGGTGGCCACGAAAGCCGGAGCGGCATTCAGACACACGATATCCCGTTTGGGGCCCTTTTTCCCAAGCAGAATCTCTCGCACAATGCGCGCATTGTCATCGGGCGTCCCGCCGACCAGATCTTTTGGACGAGCGCGTGCCACGCCGAACTCGGTCGGATCGATCGTATAGCTGGAGACGATGCCGGCTTTTCCTTCTGATACTCTTGTGCGGTCGGTCACGGTAATCTCGTCCAATCCGTCCATTCCATGGACGATAAAACAGTGTTGGGCGCCAAGATGTATGAGTACTTTGGCCAACAACTCCGTCAGCCCTCCATCGAACACACCCAAGACCTGAATGGACGCCCCGGCAGGATTCGTCAATGGACCTAAAATATTCAACAGGGTGCGGATCCCCATTTCCTGTCGCACGGGGGCACAGTGTTTCATGGCACTGTGGTACAGGGGTGCGAAGAGAAAGCCGATTCCGACCTCGTTCACACAATCGGCGACGCGCTCAACCGGTAGATCTATCGTCACGCCCAGCGCGGACAAGACATCCGCGCTGCCACATTTAGAAGACACGGACCGATTGCCGTGCTTGGCAACGGTGAGACCCGCGCCAGCCACGACGAATGCCGCAGCAGACGAAATGTTGAAGGTGTGGGCGCGATCGCCTCCTGTCCCGCACGTATCGACAACCATGGCATCACCGACCCTGATCTTGGTCGCACGCGCTCTCATCGCCCGCACCGAGCCCGCAATCTCTTCGACCGTTTCTCCTTTCATGCGCAGGCCCATCAGATAGGCGGCAACCTGGGGTGACGTCGCGGCGCCATCCATGATCTGCGCCATGACCTCCTCCGATTCCTTTTCGGAAAGGCTGACCCGATCGGCAAGTTTGGCGATGGCTTCTTTGATCATCATTGAGAGGAGAGGTTATGGTTGATAGCGAAGGGCTGATGGCACAAACGACAACAAGAATGATCCCTTCCTGAACAGACCTCTATATCAATCTTCTCAAGACTGTGCCGTAGATCATTAGCTATGATCTCACTGCCTCTTTGCCATCGGCCATAAGCCATCAGCTCCACGCCATCTGCTATTCGCTACAGCTTGAGGAAATTCCCCAAGAGGTCCTTGCCTGCAATGGTGAGAATGGACTCCGGATGAAATTGTACACACTCCACACCGAGCGTC
>JBEVJJ010000102.1:0-11373 GCA_040510255.1 Nitrospiraceae bacterium
CTTTCGTCCGTGAACTCAATGTCCTCGCCATCCGCCGCTCCTCAGCCTCCGTCCTGACTTCTCCATTGAGGCGGGCATCCCTCAATTGCGATAAAATGCGGGTGAACCGTGGCCCTGGTTTTAATCCCATTGCCTTCAAATCCTTCCCCGTGGTGACGGGTTTCACCTGCTGATAGATGTCGAAATATGCGGAGAGCTGTTGTTTGATGGCACTGGACCTGCACGTCGCCATAAGATACAGCAGCACTGCATCGGCAAACCTTGATAAGACACGAGTGGTTTCCGCTGGGCGAGGCAGTGGCCGCCTGCTCAAGCGGCTAGTGATCATGTTGACCTCGAAGCGGGTCGCCCTGATGCATTTCGCTTCCCACTTTCCGTACGCAAAGCGTTTCAAGGCTTCCTCGACTGAACGTCGAGGCAACATGTCCATGAAAGCCATCATGTACAGTAGCCAGCCTTCTATTCCGCGAGCAGGGTAGCGCTCGACATACCAACCCATCGTTCCTTCCACCCTTTTGAGGATACCTTCCAATCGGCGAGACCAAGCCAGTTTCGGATGAATGAACCGAAGCAGATCGAGTTCGGCAAACCGGTTAATCGCCAATCGAGCATCACGTTCAGACAACAGGCTGCGTAACTCACCAAGAAGCCTCTGGCCAGAGACCTGGTCGATCAAGTCCTTCTCTACCACTTCCTTGATCAATGCCTGCGTCTCGTCACTTATCCGAAAACCCAATCGGAGTTCAAACCGAATTGCACGAAATATTCTCGTCGGATCGTCGATAAAGCTTTGACTGTGCAACACGCGGATGGTGCGTTTTGTAATGTCACGCTGCCCGCCGTAGAGATCGAGCAATTTCCAGAAAGATCGTCTGTTCAAACAGATCGCAAGTGTATTGATCGTAAAATCGCGCCGGTAGAGATCCTCCTGGATGGAACTTGGCCGGACAGTCGGCAGTGCCGCAGGGTACTCGTACCGTTCAGTCCTGGCAGTGGCAATATCGAGCTTGAATCCGTCAGATAGACTGACTGTTGCTGTCCTGAACCGTTCATGCACCTTCACCTGGGCGTGAAGCCCTTGCGCCAACGCTCGCGCAAATTTCAGCCCATCACCCTCAACGACCAGATCGAGATCAAGGGTAGGGTGACCGCGCAAAAGGTCTCGTACAAAACCCCCGACCGCGTATGCTGGCATCTTGAGCCGATCTGCCGATTTACCCGCATCCCGAAGGACAGTTGCAATGCGGCGCGGAAGACGTGTACGAAGTGGAGCGGTGACATTGCCCTGCTTGGACACCGGCATCGTAACGCCTTCATCGATCCGTCTCGAATGCACGAGCGCCTCTGTGATTGCTCCGGCGACCATATATCATCAGTATGAACCGTGGCATCCAGAAATAGATGCAGCATTTTAGCAGGATCGTGGAAGCGGTTCATTTGGACACGAGCGGGGGAGCGCCGTCATATGGCGACGTATCAAGCTGACTCACAAGAGAGCGACTGAAACCGGGAACAATAGCAAACGAATAATGGGCGTGGGCCAAAAGGGATTCAGTCAAGGAGGCCACTTCAGGCTCAGCAAACGTGAGGTGACAAAACAAACCGACGCCCGGTCTGTGAGCCAGGCGCCGGTCACATTCTGGACATCGATACAGTCGCGACAACCGGTTGAGGATGCTCACCTACATCGGCTGTGCGAAATCGTGTCGGAACGGCAATTTATTTGGTCTGCCGGTCATGTTTTTGACGTGCGATGTCGCGCGACGCATGGTCTTGCGCGGCATGAAGCCTTTTTCGTTCCTTCTTAGTGACGACTCCATCCGACTTGACCTTATCTTCGATCTTCTGGATATGGTCCTGCTGGTTGTTCAGACGTTTGGCCTCCCGACCGGTCAGTTGTCCACTGGCAATACCGTTGTCGATCCGCTGTTCCTGGTTGGCTTGACGCTGATCGATACCCGGCGTGTCTGCCTGGGCGGATGCAATTGACATTATCAGGATTGACGCTACTGACACAGACCACATGACTTTGTTCATTAAACCCTCCTTCGGTTGATGTGTTGCCTCACTGTTCACAACGTATCGCACCTCAGGAGAGTTGACAAAGAAGTAACGATTCTCACGTATGGCATACGCCCGATCATGTCGCACTCTGGATCGAATGTATGCGGGTAGCCGTTTATACCCGACTTGAGAGATCATCAGGTACGGTTGGTGGGTCTCGATTTGAACATCGGCTGATGCGCCGCAGGTACCTAGTTTCGTTGATCTCCTGTTCCACTCCCCGCTCCGCGTCCTCGCCGATCGTCCCCCTCTGCATTTGTTTTCGTCTTGGCGCGCAACTCTTGACGAGCCCGTTGCCCCTCGGCCACCACCGGCGCGAGATCAATGCCCACTTCGTTGGCAATTTGCCCCCATGACTGTTTGTGTTTCCGCAGATCCCCAATCCTCAGTAGTGTCTGTACAAGGTTCGGATAACTGTTGGGAACCAATTTATGGAGCTCTTGTGCGAGAACCACTTGAATCGTGATCTCACCCCATCCCAGTTTCCTTGCACGCAAATCCTCGACTAGATGCGGATCAATCCTGAATTGTTTCGCGACTGCTTCCATCTGCAGCGCCTCAGGACGACCGGCCGCATCCTCATCAATCTCTTGCTTGGTCACTTGTAGCTTAATGTCATTGGATGCGGGGGGAAGGAATTGGGCATAACACCATGTGGACCAGACACATGCGCCGACGACCCAGGTCATTCCTCTCCTCACCTTGTCATTCATATCCTGTTCCTCTCAGTGGAGCATGGATCGTTGTCGTGGAAACGGTGGCCCTATTATTGAGGGGGCCATGCCACCCGGAATCTGAATCACCGGACATCTTGAAAGAACGCACGAGGCAGCACCGGCAAGCCGAACTCAACGTGGAGTATTCGGCGAGTACCGGTCGATAATCCCCTCCATGGCAAACGCATTATAGGTGTTGCTCCAGAACACCAAACGATCCTCGGAAGTAGGCAATGTGTTCGGATCCATCCGGGCAAGCGAAGTCAGATACTCGGAGAAACATCGGTCGCTTTCGACGCCAGGATAGTCCACGAGGCCGTCGGCACCTTGAGCGCCTAAGACCTCATTCAAGCAATCATGGAAAAATTGCGTGGGAGCAATAGGCTCCGGAGGATGAAGAGAGTTGGGGATGGAACAGACACCGAACAACGTCATGACAAAAGGGCTATTGTTGTAGACGCGACGTGTTTCCCTGACCGGCCGTGGCCATCAGGCTCACCCGGTGAAATCGGCCAATATGAATGGCTAACCATGAGGATTGAGCAGATTTGCACAACCGGTCGCCATTTTTTTCCGGAATAGAGGGAACAGTCCCGACCCTAGGGACAACTCTCTGTATAAGTATTTGAAAAACTAAATCATAGGTCCTACGGACCGTCCGGCATAAGGCTTGCTGAAGGCCACTACGATCTATTACCCGGTCGTAAGGAGGCACTCAATGATGAACAAGTCGAATCACACAATCATCACGGTTCTTGTCGCCGTTTTCGCCCTGGTCAGCCTCGACGGTTCTCCGGCCTCGGCCAAGAAGGCCGCGAAGAAATCCTACAGTTCTTCTGCCGCCGCAGCAGCGGCAGAAATGGGACCGATCCCCGCTATCTCCCCCGCACCCAAGGCGAGTCAGCTTGACACGAAGCCCGGCCCAGCGTGGAAGACGGTCGGCGGAACGGTGAAAGGTATCCAGGGCGACGTCTACATGGTGGAAGATTATGAAGGAAATCCGGTCAAGCTTCATGTTGGTCAAGGCACGAAACGCCTGAAAGGGAACAAAAAGGTAGGCGACACCATTCGGGCTGAAGTCACACGCGGTGGCTTCGCCAATTCGATCCAATAACGAATTCCTTCTACAATGGGCCGATCGCGTAGCGATCGGCCCATTGTCTTTCTAGAGGTCGCTTCCCCCTGCCCATCGGCTATAACTCCTTGTACTAACTTTTCTCGTTCACCCCACAAACGCCAATCCTGGACCAGAGGATCAGACCCTTTCAGCTCCGATCCATGCCCACACCCATCAATGCGTGACATGGGCACCCCGTTCTTCTTGTCGGCGAGATCTCCTCCCATTCCGCCGATCCCGGAAACGGCCTCTTGGTCAGCTGCTGATGTCTCCTTCCGAACCAGTGGATATTCTCTCGGATCGATTCTGATTGCTCTCGTCAGACCCAAGACGGACCGCGTTACTGGTCGCTTTGAATACAACAATGCCCGCATCCTCGACCAATTCGTAGGTAGTATGCAGAGTAATCTTTTTGAAGAGCAACGGTGACCTGTCGGGGGGCATCGGATCGGCGATCCTAGGTTCGGGGAGAATCACCCAGCAGAAGGAACGGCATGGCGAGCATCGCGGCCAACAGACAGCCGGTGTAGCTCGCCGTGAACCATCGATATCTCCTGGTCACGTAGACGTCATCCTCTGCGACACCAGGCAAACCACTTGCGCAGGATATGTTTTTGCCGCTCCGTAAAGTGGGCCTTTCGCCAAAGATTGACAACCTTCTTGCTGACCTCGGCCTGAGTGGGATAGGGATGAATTGTGCCTGCAATCACTTTTGCCCCGAGCCCTCCTCTCATCAGGACCGTGAACTCATTGATCATATCTCCGGCACGGGTCGCCACGATAGTCGCGCCCAGTATTCTATCGCTCCCTTTCTTCACGTGTATCCGCGCGAAGCCTTCTACTTCTCCATCAAGTACGGCACGATCGACCTCGTTCATGTTGAACGTATGAGTCTCGATTTCGATTCCTTGTGTTTTAGCGTCTGCCTCATACATTCCAACATGTGCGATTTCGGGAACTGTATAGGTACACCATGGGATGATCAACGATGCTGTACTCGCATATCCTAATCCCAATGGATGGGGGAAAAGCGCATTTTGTATGAGAATCTGAGCCATTGCATCCGCGGTATGCGTGAACTTAAACGGAAAACACACATCACCTGCCGCAAAAATGCTCGCGTTGGTCGTTTGTAGGCGCTGATTGACCTTCACCCCGCCGCGTATATCGAAGTCGACCCCTACACGGTCAAGTCCCAATCCTTCTACATTGGGGGAACGTCCAGTTCCGACAATAATTTGATCGACGACGTGTTCCTTCACCACTCCTTCTGTTTCATAGGAAATAATTGTTTCCATCCCGTTCCTATCCACTTTTGTGATATTGGCGTGAAACACGAGGCCAACCCCGTCTTGTTTCATTTGGCATTGGACCGCTTCCGCAGCATCGACGTCTTCACGCGGCAGTATATTCGCCAGTTGCTCGAAGAGCACGACCTCGCTCCCGAATCGAGCAAAACTTTGAGCCATCTCGCACCCGATCGGTCCGGCTCCGATGACCGCGAGCCGACGAGGCAGTTCGGTTAGATTGAAGATCGTTTCGTTCGTCAGAAACCCCGCCTTCTCCAGACCGGAAATGGAAGGGGCGGCCGCTTTTGCTCCTGTGCAAATTGCAGCTTTGGAAAATTGTATCGTCCGTGAGCCGGCACTACCATGCACTTCAATGGTGTTTGATCCCGCGAAACGTCCGTTACCGAGAAAGACATCGACCCCCAACTTTTTAAATCGGTGTGCAGAATCCATACTACTCAGACTCGCTCTGAGCCGTCGCATCCTGGTCATCGCCGCGCCAAAGTCATATTTGACCCCTGCAGGGATATGCACCCCAAACTCTTCCATGCGTCGGAGATCGCTCCAAGCGCGTGCAGCACGAATGATGGCTTTGGACGGCACACATCCAACGTTCAGGCAATCTCCTCCCATGAGTTGCCGTTCAACCAAAGCCACTTTGGCGCCGATACCGGCTGCAATCGCCGCGGTCACTAGGCCCGCAGTGCCCGCTCCAATCACAACGATGTTGTATCGGCTATCAGACGTTGGATTGACCCAGTCAGACGGATGTACATTTCCAATCAACGTACGGTCGTGGCTGTCATCGGGGAGCAAGTACTGATTAGGATCATTCGAAATCATGGCTTCGGTTTTCTTTGGCAAAGAATTTCCACATCAGCTGTGGTACACCTCACAACGAGGTGGATCGTGACGAATCATCGCTCGATGGACATACCATTCCGAAATCCAAGGCAGTCTTCTCGCCTTCGAGCGCAGTATCATGGTGTCTGCTCCGATACCTGTCAATGTTATCTTTGCGGTAAGGTATAGAGATTTAGAAGGACTATAGATACGACATGCGAACCTGCGGCAGGAAAGCAGAACGACTGATGATTGGGGACGTTAGAGAGATTTTTGCGTATGTCGCTTCACCGACCTCTGTGATGATACCGCCCGCGGCTTGTTTTTGTGGATCCTCTCCGGGCTGGTCATGTGCCCGGGCTTGTTGCGGTCTTGTAGCCACATACGTTCCATCGCCATATCTGGTTTTCGTAGTCCCACATCCCCCACATCTGTCATGCCGATCCACCCGAGCGAGTATTCCATCGGGTCAATCATGCCATCGTTATTCCGATCCATGAGGAGATTGACCTTGGCGATGCCGGGCAGAGAATCCTCCTCAAACTTGTATTCTGGTGGTTTCTCGAAGCGAATCACAGGCGGGTTGGAAATCAGCCTCGTATCTGCAGACCAAGCGGCGTTGGGTTTTGCACCAGGAAATTGACCGTTGCTTCTGTTAGTGGGCGGAGTCACCGACGAAGCGGTTATGATCTTGTTCCCATTCGTCACGGCCTCACGGTTCGGACCAGTTTGTTTGGTAATCGCTTTCAATCTGTGAGCCCTGGGTACAGTCCTCCGGACAGATTCCGGAACCCTTTGAGCTTGTTCTTTCCGAAAAGCCTCCTTTGACACTTTTTCTTTCCCACTAACGAGGCATGGCAACATCAGAATGATGCATAACGTGAGGTGTGAGAGGTTTCTAGATGCCTGACATTTCAATAGTTTTTGCATGTGTATAAGTGTAGCAGGCAGAGAACCCAGAGGGCTCGTAAGGTTGTTGGGTCTGGGCCATTCATAAGTTGTTGTTTTGCAATGGAGTTAAGGATGTCGAGAAGGACCATTGAACGTCCCCCTAGGATCAAGTAAGGCCCTACCTGCTTGAAACATTGGTACTTTATTTGGATACTCCCATTCGAGATGCTCTGTAGTTAGAGGAACCAAATGTTACCCATGCCTTGTGATATAGGTCTCAGAAATTTCTGTATTGACAGGGAGCCGGTCGATCCGGCACAAGTCACGCGATGACAGTCACTCGAGCCATCACATAGAGGCCTGATATATGCACATCCGGACATGTATGATTGTGCGGTCTTAAGGAAAAGCTCTACCTTGAGATCCTGCCAAATTCCTCCGAAAGCTGTATAGCTGTTCTTACTCGATTGGAGGTATCTTTGCCTGTATCAACTCCAACAATGGAATCGAGCTCTAAATTGATAGACACTCACTTTTTCACACCAGTTGAAGATCGAGCTTCCCAACATGTCGAATGTCGCAGCTATGTGTGGATGCGGCTCTGTCCTCAATGCCGGCAGAAACTGCACAAGAGAGAGCCTGAAGAATCATGGAATTGCACATGCAGTTGGCGCTCCTCATAACGTGGTAGAATTGGATCACCGGGAGGTGCGGGTCAATGGTTCCCCTCTCTATGCATGATCTGAAGGGCGGGTTTTTCCTGATCGCCAGCTTTGGGCTTCTTGCTATGATTTGCGCAATCGCGGCTTTGGGAACAATCATGCGACCCCAACGCTGGTGCGAGCGACAAACCAGGCTGGTCATCTAGTTCAACTCTCGCAGATCTGAAGCGCAGCCCAGTCCTGTGTGTCGTCTTCTGATCCCCTCCGTTCCTAAGGGACCAACCCCAGGCCAAGCCTGGCAATGAAGTAATGTCGGTTATCGACCGAGCACCCACATGAGCCAGGTCATGAGGTGTCATGTACTTTTCAGGTCCTGTTCGGGTTGAAGCGTTGACGTTCTCATGCTAAGAAGACCAGTGCCTACTAGCGTCCCGTTATGATACAGAACCTACGCATCATGAAAAATACCACCCGATCGTCACAACCAAAACCCAGTAAACCGAGTAGAGAACACGGCAACCCGTCACTCCCCACTGTGAGACCCCTGCGCAACATTACCCCTCGGGAGACGCAGATTTTGCAGCTGATCTGGGGAGGGTACATGAACCGCGACATCGGGCACCGTCTCAAGATCAGTGTGAGAACGGTCGAAGCGCATCGTTCCTCGATCATGCTGAAGTTAGGTGTGTCCAACACCGCGCAGCTGCTTCGGCATGCTATACAACTCGGGCTAATCAAAACCAGCCCTACTCCAAGAGGAAGTCAGAACCATGGATGAAAATAGGCGGTTAATCAAAACCAAAGAGCATTGGGCCAAGGGAAGGCGCGGTGGGGAAGAGCGGGAAGTATTTTACGAAGGCGATGATCGGCTACCGCCGGGGCAACATGTGGTCGAAACGTGGCCCGTACTCGATTTGGGACGAAAACCGGATATTTCCCACGCGGAATGGAAGCTAAGCGTCGAAGGATTTGTGGCACATCCGATCAGTTGGACCTGGGAGCAATTCCTGGAGCGGCCTCAATTCAAAGATACTTCCGATTTTCATTGCGTGACAAGCTGGAGCCGCTTCGACAACGAATGGGAAGGAATCAGTTTTCAATATCTCCTCAGTGTCGTCCAGCCACTATCGCTGGCACGATTCGTTCTATTCTCATCCTATGACGATTACACAACGAACCTTCCGCTGGAGGCCTGTGACGACGGCGATGTCCTGCTCGCGTACAAATGGAATGGGAAACCGCTCACCAAAGAGCACGGCGGCCCGGTGCGCATGATTATCCCAAAACGCTATGCATGGAAGGGTGCCAAGTGGGTGAAAACGATCACATTCTCGGATCGCGATGAAAAGGGTTTTTGGGAGGTTCGCGGCTACTCCAATACCGCCTTCCCCTGGAAAAACGATCGCTATGGATGAGCTTCCAGCCCCGCGGTACTAAATCTCGATCAACAACGGACCTACCATGCGCGTCTTCTGTGTCGGGCGACCTCCCCTTCGATCTGCCATGCGGTCCTGAGCCTTCATTCATGATCAAAGGTGATATCCGCTTCTATTCCCACCCAAAGTGTGAGGCCACGCCCTCACTTGACCCATAGCGTTGACCGCTCTATCCTGGCACGCCAATCATACGAAAATTTCCATGATTTCCACCTATCGCGCCGACACGTTTACGATAACGACTATCGAATTCTGGCCGATGGATGTGCCACTTACTGATCCTTTCGTGGTGGCCAGTGGCACTCGCACTACAGCTCAGAATGTTTTTGTCCGGGTCACATTGGCCGGCGGCCATCAGGGGTATGGAGAAGCAGCGCCGTTTCCTGAGGTGGGCGGAGAAATGAGGGACGATTGTCTCCTGGATTTAAACCATTTGGGCGCCACACTAATCGGCCAACCGGCCAGCCAGTATCGCCATATTGCACAACGGATGGCCGAAGCGTCGGGATCATCACGGCAAGCCGCACGTTGCGCCCTTGAAACTGCGGTCTTGGACGCCTTCTGCCGTGCCGCCGACCTTCCTATGTGGGCACTGTGGGGTGGGGCCGATGTCCGTGCGCGGGAAACCGACATCACGATCCCAATTGCATCACTCGATACCACTTTGCAACTTGCACAGAGGTGGCACGCCAACGGATTCCGCCTGTTCAAAATGAAAGTGGGCAAAAAGGTCGACGAGGACATTACACGCCTTGAAGCCCTGCATCGTGACCTCCCCGGCATCGGATTTATCGGTGACGGCAACCAGGGATTCACGAGAGAAGAATGCCTGACCTTTGTAAAGGGCGTGAAGCGCTTCGGCGGGAACCTTGTTCTACTCGAACAGCCGGTTGATCGGAATGACCTGGAGGGTTTGGCTGCCATACGCCACTTGACCGGCGTTCCGGTCGCAGTAGATGAATCAGTACGCTCCCTCGCAGATGCACGCCATGTTATCGACCAACAAGCAGCCGACTATGTCAACATCAAGATCATGAAAACTGGGGTCATCGAGGCAATGGACATCGCAGCCTTCACGCGATCTTCAGGCCTCCGGCTCATGATCGGAGGAATGCTTGAGACCCGTATCGCAATGGGGTGCTCATTGAGCATGGTGTTGGGGCTGGGGGGAATCGACGTGCTCGACCTTGATACCCCATTACTCATGTCAGTCGATCCGATACAGGGAGGGTATCGCTATGACGGTCCCCGACTGCTTCCATGGAACGCTCCCGGTCTCGATGTGCGGATCGAGCCCGAGGGAATGGTGACTGTCATCGATTAACCACACTTCTGATCCGCACGTCTTTATTTTCCATAAAGCCTGTTTGCCCTGATCCAACAGCAGGCCCGCAGGCCTCTCGCCTCCCTGATGCTCCGGCAGCATCGGTCCACACCAGTCTCCTGCGATTTTCTAGAATTATTTTGCCGTTTACTATGTTTTCTGAAAGATTAGACCGTGAATCACGGGTGCGGGCCAATTCCTGTTCGAAGGACCGTCTCCAATACACTCACCCACGAGGTATAGACCTATGAGCTCAATCGGCCTTGCCAATCCACTACCACCTGCTTCCATGAGCCGCCCCGCCATTTGGAGATTCTGCGCAGGAACCGCAATCATCTTATCTCTTGTCGGATGCGTTTCTCAGAGTACCTACGAGTCCGCAACGTCTGAGGCCGACAACCTCAGGATGGAACTCAATAGGGTCCGCATGGAGATAGGAACCCTCGAGGAGCAAAAGGAGGGACTACACAAGCTGGCTCTTAAAGGGGAGACAGTGCTCGCCGGCATCCGGTCAGAGCTGCAGAGGGCTCGAGAATCCTATGCAGAACACAACGCCAAGTTGAACCAGCTGAGTGCTTTACAAGACAAGGCCCGCACACTTAGCCAACAACGCAATGCGTATTCGCAGGACATTAAGACGGCAAAAAAGAACGCAATCAAGTTGCAAGCCGACATCAAGCGTTACGAGAGGGAGGTCGGGCTGATTCCTGACGGGGTCGAATCTTTACAGGTGTCACAGACCTTTGAAGTAGATTCCGGTACCCCCAAAATAGTCGCCACGGTATCACCGCTTTCATCGATGCCCTCCCCGACGTCGCTCAATCCGACACCCAACTTGCCCCCATCTGGCTCGACGCCGTCCGCCATCCTCCCAGTCGGCACCAGCAAGGCATCGCCCCAATTGCCCGAGGTCTCAACGGTTCCGCCACCATCTCAACCATCCAAGCCCATTTCAGGTCCAGCCGTATCGACTGCGGCAGCACCTCATCAGCAGCAGCCCGCCGACGAGTCCTGGATCGCAAGTCTGAGCG
>JBEVJJ010000103.1:0-5780 GCA_040510255.1 Nitrospiraceae bacterium
GCTGTTCAATGCGTCCGATCATCAAGGCTACGATTTCGATCATAGAAACGAGCCCTATCCTGCTGCCTCCAGGGATGTCCGTATCGAGGATTGTCACCACGCGTGTGTTCTTGGAATATGGTGAGGCCACGATGACGGCGCGTGGATTGCAGGAGTGATAGCGACCAGTTACTTCATAGTAGTCGATGGGGACGCCGGTCACCGGCAGATGGTTATAATGGTACTTGTCGGGAGTCAGACGGAAGATCGCGTAACTGCCGTTGTGGAACAGAGCGGTCCAGTGCCTCCGTACCAACAGCTCCTCAAGGTGAAAGAATTTGTTCTTGAGGAACAAGCTGGATGTCTTGGCACATGACCCGATGAGCACGCGGGCGTCGCATGGAGAGGTCACAGCCTCGGCATCGTTCTCCATCGGCCGTCGTTCCCAATAGCGTACCTTGCGTTCGAAAACCTTTCGCGGCGTGTCCAGGTCTTCGGGACTCTCGACACATTCCGACCAGTCGATCCCTAGGGTAGTCATGAATCGTTGTGCGCCAAAGAGCCGACTCGCAAAGGGAGTATCGTAGTTGAGGAAAGACAGGGCACTGGAAAGCCGAGACGACGAGAGCGTGCGACACAGCCATCCCGCATCCTCCCACGGCGGCTGATAGGCCAGCTGGATGAATCGGTCCCCGAAAAGCGCCTCGGTCCGAACCGCCGAAGTCTCTCGATCAATGTATTGATGCTTCACGTGTGACACAGATGCTCGTCCTGATTGGCATGAGCTGCTCGCGCAGCGTCGATGGCAATCGCGAGTAAGGTCAAATGGATGCAGAGACGTAACGACTGGGCATCCGCCGATTCGTTCAGGATGCGGTGTCGTGACTCTCGAAGAAGCGACAAGGCGCGTTCTGACCCCAGCACCGCTCGTAGAGCCGGCCTGAGCTGTTCCTCTACGATCTCGCAATGGTCCTCATCGATCCGTTTGAGATCGTCCTCTAGGAGATCGAACCCTTCCGTCAGTTGCCGAATACGCAAGGTCTCTCGATAGTACCGTTCGGCGGCCCCGTTGAATTCAATTGCTGGGAGGTGCAACGGCGACCTCGCGCCGCTTTCTGCCAAGATGCCCTTCATGAGTTTATGGCTGACCGCGCCTTGCGACGGGCTTGCAACTCGGGCCTTCAGGCGGGCCACGGTATCGTGGGCACGAAATTGCTCGATCAGATCCTGCCCGTCTTCTTCGATCGTCTGCAACAGGGCCGCCCGATAATCATTGACTCGGACGCGGAAGTAGCCGAGATAGCGGCGGCTATCCCGGGTCCGGTTCGTGCGCGCGAGGAGTGCCTGCAGAAAACGATTCGAGGTGTCCTGCCTCACGTTACAGGTCCCGACCCCGATGGCCGCGCCGAAGATGAACTGACGTCGTTCGCTCTCGATGTCCGGACCATCCGGGATGTCGCCATGGCCGATCATGCCGGCGGTGATGTACTTGAAGGCCAGCGCTGTGACGAGTACCTGCATGGTGATCCCGTCCGCCATGTCTTCGCCGAAGCTTTCGAACAGGCTGTAATGGCGGCCTTCGAAACCGCTGAACCCTATTGTCCGATACGACCGCAGCTTGTAAAGCAGGTAGACAGACATGGTCTCGTTGAAAATGCCCAATTGCGAGAGATCCTGTCTTAGGCGACAGTCATTGCCGACCCGGCCGTCCAGCGCAGGACTTTCGCTCGTGCTCATCAAGGCGACAAGATAGTCGACCAGCCGAAAGTCCGTGACGCAGTCACCCTTGAGGCGCAGGATTGTGCTGAGCAGTTTATCCAACCAGAGGGGGCCGAGCGGTGTGACCGGCTGGCCGAACACCGTGAGCCGGGCCTTCTTTTTCCATCGCCGCCACAGCATGCGCAGGTGCGTGGCCTGCAACTCATGCGGGAGAAATCCCAGGGCCCGCTCCGGGTGAAAGTCTTCAAAATCGAGCCGGTAGGGAGCGGCGCTATAGGTTCCAACGAACAACGGAAAAAAATGCTCGACGATCTTGATGACCAGATCGCCGATGTATTTTTCATGATGGGGGCTGTAGCCCGACGCCCGCCGCGCCTGTTCCGTTAGGATCCGGCTGCCCAAACTGACGTGTGTACCGTTGTTCGCCAGGCTGATGTTGGACAGGGAGGGCAGGACGACCAGATTTCGTGTGATAATACCTGCGTCTCTTAATTTGATGACTGCGTTCAACTGGCTTCTCGACAACACCTCATGACAGAGCTGCATGTACCGATACTTCTCTTCACCACGCTCCCATCCCGAGAGGCACGGATTCATAAACAATTCACGGTAGAAAGCGTCCGAGACGAGCGTGTTCAGGGCTCTCTGGCGGACGGGAGGATGGGGTGCAAAGTAAGCGAGGGCGCGCTGTCCCGACGCTCGAAGGCCGAGCCGCTCGTTGGCATACAGCAACAATAACTGCGTCAATAGAAACCGCTGGGCCATCTCTTTCGCCGCAGCCTGTCCCATCCCCGTGTCCGGGCTCAGCGGCGTGACATAGAAAGACACGGTTTCCGGCGAACTGTTGTCGTTAAGAAAATGGGCCATCAACTGCTCGCCTATCCGCGTGATGTCTGGGTGGCATCCCTCTTCGTGGCTTGTGGCTTGGGCCAGGGCGAGTTTGAGCACATAGCTGACAGGCACACGAAGCCATTCCTCGCCATCGAGGTTGAAGATGAACCGGCCTGCGTCCTGACGGAATCCCGCGGCAGGGTCGCTCTTATCCGCTTGAACATCACGGGAGATCAGAGCACGAGTCGATGGTGAAAATGTCGCCGTCCGAATGCGAACCCAGGAGTTTTCCCAGACCTGGACCTGCTCGGAGGACACGTAATCCGTCAGTTGTGCCAGCACTCGCTTCGGGCTTTCTCCCGATGCCGCGCGCTTGAGAAAGTTCTTGAAGTAATTGGACGATCGAATAGCCAGCGGCAGGTCGACGTCGCCGGAGTGGCCGACGACGGCAGCTTGGAGTTCGTTTTCCGTGCCGGCAGTGACGTCGTCGGCGGAAAACGGAATCCGCGTCATTGCTTTGAGGTCGGCTAGGATACGATCGGGATACGGCGCGTCGAGACCTCCGTATGAGCGGTCAGTCGCGTCGAGCGAAGCATCTCGGGACATAGAGTTGACCTTGGATGATAGGGTGGATGATTCTCCTCGATGGCTTGCCAGAAATCCCCTCGCTCTCACTGTAACCTGCGTGTGTTACTCGCGGCTTAGTTGTCGATCAGGCTGAAGTTACATCGAACGCATCCGATCCCTTCCAGAGCCGGCGAACCACTGCCGGAAAGTCGCACTGCGAGATGGACGGCACGATGGCATCCGCCATGGTCAACGCGTGGGATGAGAGAGTCGTAGCCACGGCGAGACATTTCAAGCCAGCGCGTTGCGCAGCCTGTATCCCCAGAGGAGTATCTTCGATCGCAAGGCACGCACCGCTCACCAACGGACCGTTGCTTTTCATGCGATTCAAGGCGTGTAGGTACACCGCGGGATTGGGTTTCCCTGTTGGTACGTCTTCGGCGGCCGCGATGACTTCGAACGCGTCGAGGAGACCGGCCACTTGAAGTGAGAACACGATTTCATCCCTCAGCGCGCACGATGCCACCGCCAGGCGATACTGTGGAACCAGGCGCGTCACAAACTCGGCTACACCGGGGATGAGCGTGTCGCCGGATTGCATGACCTGTAACATCCATGCGCTTTTGCGCCGCACCAGGCGATCAAGTTCCGGCGTCGGGAGTTCGCGCCTATGGGCCGTGAAAATGGCTTGAAAACAGTCGGTGTCGCTCAGGCCCACATAATGGCAACCGTAGTCGTCGTTGGACAACTGGATGTCATGCTCAGCGAGAACCGTCTGGAACCCTTGCAGATGGAGAGGTTCGGTATCGGCGAGCACACCATCAAAATCGAAAATGATCGCCTTCAAGCAATCGGTTTGCTTGGCATCCTGTTCACGAAGAACCATTGCACTCACCGTAACAGGCGTGTCTTAAAGTTGGTTCAACGCGAGGTTACGAATGTGTAACATTTGCGCCTACAAGGCAGGACCGCCCGTGATGACCGATTTCGGCATATGCGCTGAACAGGTACAAGCAGATTGAAGGGCATCGTTCTACATATCAAAACCGACCGGTAGTATTGGACATCGTGGGCTCGTGCTGTTGGGGTGGTGTGGTCTGGGTGTGTCATCGGAAGAGGAAGAAGGGTTCGTTTGTTGTAAGGTTGCGGTAAGCATGCAGTCTCTCTATTCTAGATCATCGTCCTACCCATCATTCGCATGACAAAGGAGCTACCATGCGCCATGTGCAACTCGTAGCCGTGCTGTTGTGGGCCGTGTCTCTATCAGCCGAACCTGTCGGTGCTGAAATAGATCGGGACAAGCTGCTGAAGGAAGCTGGAGTGTACGCCACTTTTGCGGTCTTCAAGGCGTCAGACCAGTGGTGGCAGATGGCGCATGAGGCTCGCGCCAAGGCGGTCTCCGAAGTGAAAAGCGTGTTTGAAAAGTATGCCGACAAGCTGACGGCGGATACCCATTTGTTGAGAGGTCTCTCTGAGCGAGCCGACGTTCTCGTGAGAATTCATTCGAAGGACATGATCAACAACCAGAATTTCCTTGTGGACTTGATGTCCACCGCGCTGGGCAAGCATCTCAGTAACACTGACACCTTCAATGGCATCACCAAAGCATTGAACTATGTGCCAAGCTTTCCCGATGATCTCAAAACAGAACTGAAGACGCCACCACCCCAAGGCAGTCCCTATATGATCGTGGTACCTATACGTAAAGACGCTGAATGGTGGATGTCTGGACAAGACACCAGAACTGGGATGATGAAGGAACACACGGATGCCACTGTTGCCTACTTGAAGACGGTAAAACGCAAATTGTATCACTCCAGCGGATTAGATGACTGGGATTTCATCACGTATTTTGAAACCTCCAAGCTGGACGACTTCAACAACCTCGTGATTGGCCTCCTGCAGGTAAAGGAGAATCGCCACAACCAACGGTTTGGTGACCCTCTTCTGCTGGGCACCATACGACCATTGGATGAGATTCTTGAGATTCTGGCTCGGTAGTCTGATGTCAGGTTGGAAGGATTCATGGGTGTGTGACAGCGCCCATAGGGTTTGTTGATAGCCCTCTTATTGCTCTTCGATTCATGGGGTAGACATGATGCACGCCTAAAAAGCCGGCATTCGTCAACCGACCAGGACCCGGCTCAGGAGCCAGAAGAGACTGCCGGAGATCGCAATGGACATGGGCAATGTCAGCACCCATGCCATGAGGATGTTACGAACTGTCTTCCACTGCAATCCTGAGTGATTGGCCGCCATGGTGCCCGCCACGCCGGATGACAGCACATGGGTCGTGCTCACCGGTAACCCGAACCCATCGGCGGCCCCGATCGTCGCCATGGCGATGAGTTCCGCGGAGGCCCCTTGGGCATACGTCAGGTGGGCCTTGCCGATCTTTTCGCCCACGGTGACCACGATGCGTTTCCAGCCGACCATCGTTCCCAGGCCGAGAGCGATCGCGACCGCCACCTTCACCCACGTCGGAATGAACTTGGTCGCGTGATCCAGATCCCGCTTATAGGTCGTCAAGGCCTGCTGATCCCGCTCGGCCAACAGCGGTGCGCCGCTGTTGGCCATCTGCCGCAAGGTCTCGGACACCAGATACATATCGTTGCGCACGTTGCCTTTCAGATCATCGGGCACCTCGGCATACGTGCCATAGCGCGACACTTGCTCGGCGATCT
>JBEVJJ010000104.1:0-6927 GCA_040510255.1 Nitrospiraceae bacterium
GTAGAACAAGCTGCTGAATGTTCCTACGTACATTTGGCGAGGTCAGGACCTCTACAAACGCCTGAGTGATTTCTTGACATTATATGTAGTCTCCCATAGGATACGCGCAATACGCCCTCGCCTCCGCCTGACCGTATCTTCGTTCTCCGTTCGTGCGTTGAGAAAGGAGAGTGATCCCCATGGAAAGAAAGGTTGAACTCCGCGAATTCAACACGGTGGCCCCTGATAGAGCCGTCCCTCTCATGAAGGACGACGATGACCACCCTGCGATCACCTGTATCGCTGCGATCACCCCTATCGCTGAAATCGGCATGATGATTCATTGGTTCGAAGAGGTACAAAGGCCGAGAGAGAGGACCTAATCGAGCGGCTTTTCTCGAACAGACACCATCCATCACCCTTCCGCTTTTGCCACATTGCCACCCATCACCCTCTCTGGTTTCCTGTACCCGTGTGACTTCTACACAAAGAAAGGACACGTCAAGTATGGACGACGATCCCTATCACTCTTGGTTTGGATTCGTGGCGGTGTCGGTGGGGTTACTGCTTGGGGTTGTAATGCTCATCTGGGTGGTGAGGTGACAGCTCCTTTTTCCCGCTACTAGGAAGTGCTCGATTTTCACCTTTCAGGCCGAGCATTTGTCCGTGGCGTGGCAACGCATGCCGGCTCAGACTCTCTTCGAATATATCCCGATTGATGCCTTGTGCTGCCATGGCCCCCTGGCCGGCTGCGATAATCATCTGACAGTTAGCTGGAGTGACACAGCCGGCCGCATAGAGGCCGGGCACGCTCGTGCGTAGGCAGGCGTCCACCGCCACCTGTCCCTCCGCATCCAATTCGGCCCCGACCGATTCGAACAAATCAGTATGAGTGACATCGCCGCGGGTAGCAAAGGCCGCGTCCACGTCAACTCGATCATCCTGTCGGAATGTCAGCGTGCGCAGGTGTCGGCATCATGCTCGACCTGGGTAATCCGTTCTTTGCGAACCGGGAGTTGGTACTCTTCCACCCACCCCGCATGGGACCGATCCCAGGTCACCTCATGTCCATTGGTTGCGATCAATACGCTCGGCGAGAAGAGCAGCATCGCCAGCGCATAATCTGCCGCCTCATTGTTATGTCCGATAATGACGATGCGCTTTCCCTGCATCCGATAGGCGTCACAGTCTTTTCAGAAGAACAGACTCAACCCTAAGCATTCACGAACCCCTGCAATCTCGGGAGGTAAGTGAGTCAACCCGGTCGCAAGGAGCACCCGTACGGTGCGATAGGCCTGTGTTAGACCAGTGAGGTGAAACACGTCCCCCTCTTTCGCCAATGCCTGTATCTCATCCTCAACGATCTCCACGCCATATCGCTCCACTTGTTGCCGCCCACGCTCTAACAAGGGCCTGTCCCGCGATCCCGTCGGGAAATCCCAGATAATTCTGAACGTCGTCTTCCCACTTCGCCATGGATCGATCAGAGTGAATGAGTAACGTGTCACGACGACTCCGCCCCAGGTAGATCGCGGCGGACAGACCTGCCAACCCCCCACCGATGACAATCACACGTCGCTGGCTATCTACCATCTTTTCGCGCCTCGTTCGGCAAGATAGTCCAGCACCTTATGACCGCAGCACGGCGCCTCGCGATTTCTTTGCCTGAGCGGCGCCAGCAGCCGTCTTGACGTCCTGCTTTTCTTCGGGAGGAGGCAGCACGGCTGGCAACCCCAGGGACTCAATCCATAATTCGCGACTCCACCCCATCGAATGATAGAGGTGCTCGTCTTCTTCGTCCTCCACCTGTTCACATGCCTGCCTGAGAGCTTCTCCACTCTCGCCGGACAGTTTGGCCGCGGCTTGACCTAACAATTCCCAGTTTTGATGGTCTTTCGTCTCGGCGGAGACGACACATTCAGCCGCCACCAATTGCGCAGCATGCGGCTGATCAGCCTTCAACGCCAGTTTCATGGCTTCCACCAAGGCTTCGCCTTTGTGTCTGACGATCCGCCGGCCTTTGGTTTCTCTGGCGGGATCAAGGCCCATTGCCTCCAGAACCTGTCGCATAAGTTTTTCATGGTTGCGCGTCTGCTCCAGATATTTTCCCCATTCTTCCTTCAGGTCTGAATTCAGGGCGCAGCGGACCGCCGTTTCATACACCTGGACACCGCCTGCTTCGGTCTCCAATGCTTGATACAACAGTTCATGGAGTTGCTCGTTCTTCATGGTGTCTCCCTATCGTTAAGGTGAGTAGATCGTTGGGTACCCGTCCAATTCAATGTGCCCAGCCCTCATGCCGGGACCTGCCCTTTTATCTCGCGCTCCCAATGTCGGTGACGAGCGATGGCTTTGATGAATTTCGCGATGACAGCCCCTATGCCCGTACTCCGACCGGTGATGATGCCCTCATCCGGCAACAGCAATTTACTTTCCTCCTGGTTCACACCTTGTGTATGACTTTTCGCTGTCTGGTCCTGGGCCAGATGGGCGGCCAACAAGAGTTGGACGCCTGCATCCGTCGCTGCGATGGTCTTGCAGTGTAAGTAGGCCTCGTGAATGAAGACCAACACCTTCGCATCACCTTTGAGGATGTCGATGCTCCCCTCGCCCCCTGGCACATAGAGGGCGTCAAAGAGCACGGAGCTCGCGGTCAGCAAACTGAAATCTACCGGGACTTGTCCGCCTTTCAGACCCATGACAGTCCCGAGCCGCGGTGCCACGATCATCGCTTGCGCACCTGCAGCCTGGAGAGCCTTTTTCATGCTGGAGATTGCCGCCTCGTCCACCCCATCGGCCGCGAGTATCGCGATTTTTCGCGTCGCGATTCCGTCTTTCACGGTATTTGCCATACTCAGCGCCGGCGACCGCTCTAAGGTGTCCGCGCGGGGCTTCGGCTGAAAGGACTTGCTATTGCCGTCTGCCGGCACACTCATGTTCAAGGGGCCGTCCACTTTGCTTGAGGCGACCAATCCCAGGCCCTGTGCCACGAGAGCAGCGAGTGTCTGATCCACCCGTGTGAGGTGCGCGATCATCCGCTGTTGAATGGCGGGCATCTCGACTTTTCCCAATTCAAACCGCAGCGCTTGCACGATGTGAGCCTTCTCGGGGTGGGATTGGCTATTCCAGAATAATGCGGCCTGGGTAAAGTGATCGAAGAACTTCTCACTCCGCGCACGCACCTTCGGCGCTTGGATCTGTTCCGCATAAGTGACAAAGCCTCCCAGATCGGCTTTGGCTTGCATGGGACAGCCACCGCCGAGGGTGTTGGGGTGATAGCTCACCCGGCCGTGATTGATCGTCTGACGCATGTGCCCGTCTCTCTGATTGTTGTGCACCGGCGCGATTGGACGATTGATGGGGACCTCGTGAAAATTGGGGCCACCTAGGCGGATGAGTTGCGTGTCGGTGTAAGAAAACAAGCGGCCTTGCAGCAAGGGGTCGTCTGAAAAATCGATACCAGCCACGAGATGCCCCGGATGAAACGCGACTTGTTCCGTTTCGGCAAAGAAGTTGTCCGGGTTGCGATTGAGGGTCATCTTTCCGATGCGCGTGACCGGCACGCGCTCCTCCGGAATGATCTTGGTGGCATCGAGCAGATCAAAGTCGAAGGCATGTTCGTCCTTTTCCTCGACGATTTGCACCCCGAGCTCCCATTCTGGATAGTCGCCATTCTCGATAGACTCCCATAAGTCGCGCCGATGGAAGTCCGGGTCAATCCCAGAGATCTTTTGTGCTTCATCCCAGACGACGGAATGCACTCCCAGAAGCGGTTTCCAGTGGAATTTGACAAACCGCGACTTGCCTTTGTCATTGATGAACCGGAATGTGTGCACGCCGAACCCTTCCATCATCCGATAGCTCCTCGGGATGGCCCGATCTGACATTAACCACATAATCATGTGGGTCGATTCGGGCATCAAGGAGATAAAATCCCAAAACGTATCGTGCGCAGACGACGCTTGTGGGATCTCATGGTGCGGCTCTGGCTTGATGGCATGCACCAGGTCGGGAAATTTGACGGCATCTTGAATAAAGAACACAGGAATATTATTGCCGACGAGATCGAAGTTGCCCTCCTCGGTGTAAAACTTGACCGCGAACCCCCGAACATCCCGCGCCAGATCCGCTGACCCTCGCGAGCCGACCACCGTCGAAAACCGCACAAAGACCGGCGTGGTCATCGTAGGGTTTTGGAGGAATGTGGCTTTGGTGTACGCCGCTTGTGACTTATAGACCTGGAAGACCCCATGCGCCGCGGCACCGCGTGCATGCACCACACGCTCAGGAATGCGTTCATGATCGAAATGGGTGATTTTCTCCCGAAAATGAAAATCCTCAATCAGCGCTGGCCCGCGGTTCCCGGCCTTGAGCGTATTCTGATCATCATTGATCCGGAGACCGTGGTTCGTGGTTAACGATTGGGCGTCACTGTTCTCTTGAAACTGGGTGAGGTCCTCTACCTTCTTGTTCTTATTGTTCTTGGGATGCTTACCCTTTTTCACAGGCGATCTCCTTTTGTAGGGAGCGAACGAACACGAATGCTTGAGCGAGCATAGTCAGTTCTCATAAATCCTCCGGTCCGTTTACCAAATGAATCCGTATGCATGTGCCTCATTCTGATGCGAGACGGAATGTAGCATGTAAGATCCATCCGAAGACCTAGGGAAAGTCCGTGGAGTACCAATCCACACCTTCCGAATGATCCGGCAGAATGCCACGGCCGATCACCCCCCCTTCTTGGGCCTGCTTTCGAGCCCGGGCAAGACAGCCTCAAAAAATGCATTCTGGATTAAGGTCACGACCATCTCCCAGGTACTGGCCTTGGGATTGTCGACGGGACCCGACAGATCGGCTTTCGTCGCCACTTCCTCGCGAGGGGTGTTTTTCAGCACGCGTGAGGCTACATTGATCGTCTGTTCATAAATCTTCTGTAATAATCCTTTGTCCTGGTCTTGTTCGGGGTTATAGGCTTTCAGATCCTTAAACAGCGGCTTGAGATACCCGTCAACCGTTCCGTCTTTCACGGTTATCTCACTGTAGACAGAAAAGACACCCGACACGACATCCACTCCACCGTAGGCTCGCAACAGGTCATTCAGGGACTTGACGTGGGTGTTCTGAACCCGAAGGCTTAAATCAAAGTCGGGGGATTTCGTCTCCGGCCGAAACGCGCCGTGGAGGTGTGTCGCGCCGCTTCCCATGAACATGCCCTTGAGCTTTACGACCGCCGTTCCTTCCGACAGCTGGTTGCTCCAATTCTTGAGGTCGATATCAGTGCTGGCCATAAACACGCGATACGGAGGATTGGTCGATTGATTGACCAAGCCGAACTCGCTTTTCTCAATGGTCCCCTGGTCAATCCGCAGGAGCAAGGTGGGATGGTTGGCGGCTGTATCCGCGGCATGGGCCACCTGCTTCCCGGTTTGCTTTTCCTTCTTGCGCGCCTCAGCCGCATGGACCACGTCCAGCTTCACCTCGCGGACGGTCAGGTTCGTGAGCCGCACTTCTTGCACGGTTGGAGCATATTCGACATGGCCGTCCGCGAACAGCGTGCCCTGGGTGAGATGCACCTGATGTTGCGCCGTGAGGGGGAGCACGTCCGCGAGTGGGATGTCTTGGAGATGAATGTCGGCAGTCATTGCGATGGACGGTTCTGCCAGGAAGTCCGCCTGCCCATCCACTTGGAGTCGGCCACGATCAAAGACCACGGCGTCGATATGGACCTCGGAGGGATACTCGTGGGGCTGTGATCGCACATTTCGAATGTTGCCCGCGCGCACATTCAGCTGGCTGATGTGCAAGGGCTTCGAGCTGGTGCTCTCGCGATAGGTGATGTCTCCGTCAGTGATGCGCAATTCATTAAGCTGCACCGGATAGATGGCCAACACTGCCTCTTGCCATTCTTTTTGATTGGCTGGTGGGTCCTGCACTTCCTTGGCGGCCTGTGGCCGGGTAAAGTGGACGACGGGGTGATCAATCCACTGGTCGCTGACGAGGCGACCGGAGAATAACTCTCGCCAGTGGATGCTGGCATGCCACGTGGCCACTTGGGCGATGGGCGGATCGGGATGCTCATTTTGAACGACCGTGACCTGTTCGACATCGAGGGAGAGGCCAAGAGGATGGAAGTCGAGTGCGCCGATACGGAACGTGTAGCCTTCGACGCGGCGATTTAATTCGCGTTCTGCATAGGCCCGCAAGGGTTCATCGATGAATAGCACGGCAATGCCCAGCACCAGGAGCACGAGAAGGGCGGCGGCAGCGAGCCACTGCCACACTCGATGCAATGCGCGTGAATGGTGTGGTGCCGGCGAAGACACGTGTTACTTCCACCTTATGATAGGGTCTGGTGACTGCAAGGCGCGTCGTACATCTCGGCGCGTCAGCGCGAGGCGCGCGCCTGTTTAAAAACATCTCGCATCAACTGGACCATCGAGAAACCGAGGAGGGCGATTCCCATCATGCCCTCACTCGCCCCCAGCGCTGGCCTAGTACGTTCAAGAGAGGGTGGCCCAGAGCGGGTCAACTGAGCCGTCCGCCAGTTCTCCGTGTCCTTGTCGTACATTTGTGTCGCAGGACGATGATCCTGTGGCGACGTGTTGGGTGCTCCCGCTTTTTGGGGGTCGGTGACGACCGCGTCTTTGGATGGAACGATGCGGGAGCCGACCGCGTTGGCATACACTTGCGTAAACTCGGCGCCGAAGAGGAGGATTTGAGCGGAGTAGTATACCCAGACCAAGAGGATGACGAGCGACCCCGCGGCCCCATAGGCTGAGCCGACGTCGCTTTTCCCTAGATAGAGCCCGATCGCGAATTTCCCGACCGTAAAGAGCATCGCCGTCAGCGCCGCTCCCACCCAGACATCCCGCCATGCCACCTGGGCATCGGGGAGCGTCTTAAACATCATCGCGAACAGACCCGTGATGACGACAAACGAGATGAGGA
>JBEVJJ010000105.1:0-5765 GCA_040510255.1 Nitrospiraceae bacterium
GGGAGATTACTGCGGCCAGAGACACCACGGAGGTGGCCACAAGGAGGACCCGCCCGGGGGTGGCATGAACCAGACCGTCGTAGATTTCCGGGGCGCCACGCTTCGAGGCAACGAATACCACGAGGCCGAGGACGGAGACGACGAGCCAGGTGACCAACGATCGTCTGCGAAAATCCTTCTGTAACGTCGCATTCGATGTCTCGAGCAAGAGGTAGACCGCGGCCAGATACATGAACAAGACGAGGGCGAAAACGCCGACGGTCACGGGAAACGGTCTCAGCCAGGGATGGACATAGGATTCGTAAAATGATTGCGGCTCCATCCTCAAGTGTCCGGCGGCAATGGTCCCGATCGTCACTCCTAGCATGAACGGCGTCAACACGCTCGAACCGGCAAACACGTGCATCCAGAAGGTCTGGGCTGGGTCGTTGTGGTGGCGGTGCGCCTCTACGTCATGGGTCCGAAAGACGAAAGCGGATCCCCGTAGGACGATACCGACCAACATGAGAGTCAGAGGAATGTGGAGCCTGGTGGAAATCAAGGCAAAGGCCTTGGGAAATGCGGTGAAGAGAATCGTCACGACCAGGATCAGCCAGACATGATTGGCCTCCCAGATGGGTGCGATGGCCCGGTCGATCAAAGCGAGGTGCTGGTGACGGCTTCGCTCGCCGGTAGCGAGAAGGGCCCAGACACCGGCTCCAAAATCCGCTCCCGCTGTGAGGACGTAGAAGATGAGCGAGATGAGAATTGTGGCGGCGAGCATCAGCTCGAGAGACATGTCTTATCGCTCCAAGATAAGAGCTGATGGCCTGTGGCATGTAGCACACACGGAGACGGAAGAATCACGTTCAGTCTCTGTCTTCGTGCTATGACATATAAGCCACTATAAGCTCTTCGCTCCCTCGTTCGTGCCATACGCCATCGGCTAATAGCTCTTTTCTTTCATCTGTCCCGTGGCGGCAACGTGACGCCAGAGGGTCCACACCACCACCAATGCTAAAAGTACGTACAGAATCGTGAACAGTATGAACGGAACGGCGATGCCCGGCATGGGCGTGACAGCTTCGGCGGTTCGCATGATGCCGTAAATGATCCAGGGTTGCCGTCCTACTTCGGTCACCACCCATCCTGCTTCGATCGCGAACATGCCGAAGGGCGCCGCCAGAACCAGACTCCGTAATAGCCAGACATGGTTGGGGAGCGGCGGGCGTCTCCACCAGAGCCACCAGGCCCACAAGGTCAGCGCTGCGAGCGCAACCCCCAGACCGACCATCACTTGAAATGCGATGTGCACCACGGCAACCGGCGGCCAATCGCGGCGAGGGATCCGGTCCAATCCTGTCACAAGCGCATCGGGGTCCAAGTACAACAGGAGACTGAGTGCTTTGGGAATTTCGAGGGAATAGGGAACGGTCCCGGTGTTTACGTCTGGTACTCCGCCGAGATGGAATGCCGCGCCCTGTGTCGTACGAAACAGAGCCTCCACGGCGGCTAGCTTGGCAGGCTGGTGTTTGGCCACTGCCTTCGTCAGCAGATCTCCGCTGAGAGGCTGCAAAAGAGCAGGAATGCCGCCTACGAGGAGTGCGATGCCGAGTGCCTGCTCGTGGAACTGCGAAGGACCGAAACGGAGCAGCATGAACGAATGGATGCCGGCGACCAGAAAGCCGGTCGCTGCAAAGGCAGCCAAGATCATATGCACGCACTCATCCCACGCATGGGGGTTGGTCATGATGGTCCAGGGTTGAATGTCGCGGGGTAGGCCGTCCAGCAGTTGAAAGCCTGAAGGGGTATTCATCCAGGCATTGGCGGCCACGACCGCGATGGCCGATGCCACTCCGCTCACTGCCACGATGGCTCCAGTCGCGACATGCAGCTTGGGGGGCAGATGAGACCATCCGTAGAGATAGATGCCGAGAAAGATGGCCTCGGTAAAAAACGCAAATCCCTCGAGCGCAAAAAGCGGTCCGATAATCGGCCCGGCCCATTCCATGAAATGCGGCCACAAGAGTCCCAGTTCGAATGACAGGACTGTGCCGGATACGGCTCCGATCGCGAAAAGAATGGCGACGCCTTTGGCCCACCGTTTGGCCAGCGTCAGATAGGATGGCTGCCCCGTGCGGATCCAACGCCATTCGGCGATCGTCATCATGAGCGGCATGGCGATGCCGATGGCGGCAAAGACAATATGAAAGCCCAGCGACATCGCCATTTGGCTACGGGCTGCAAGAAGGTCGGTCATGAGGATCGTTGGGCTCTTGCCTGGATTCCTTTTCAGTGCGCGCAGCGCCGCTCATTGTTCCCGGTCGTGCCTTGCTCCGAGTATCCGGTGAGCGCGCACCCCGCGTGAGGCGTCGACCATACAATCATCACGACAGCATGGCAAGTGGCTGAAACCGCCACCTTTCACTCATCCTTGTTCCCTGATCATCCCCCGTTCCCATCCGAAACGAACCGCTTCCTTATACCAATCCCAGAGCCCCATGGCGTCGTTCCAACCTCGATGAGCTTGCTGTTCCAGCGTGCTCCAATTCAATGTTTCATACCGCTCATTCGTCGAGAGTTCGTAGCCGTACCGATAGGCCGGACGATACTGGTTGTAACTGGATCCCGAGCCGGCATAGTGGATCGCATAATGTTCTCTAAACTGTGGCTCTTCACGTCTGAATCGTTCAAGTGTCGGCTGGTCGATCGGGCGAAGCCTGGGTGTCTGGTTTCCATCCCGCCATGTGCTCTTGGCCATGTTGGATGTGCGGTCTGCCCAATTGTCCTGCTCCTGCGATGATTGTGCAGACTGACAACCAACGATCAACATCACGGAGCATGCGTAGAGACTGAGGCCAACATAACGTGTCATGATGCCCTCCTTTCCAGAGTGTTCCGGGAACGGATCCAAGGCAGACCTCCTCGATTGCGGGCGGACAGTCGACGAACCAACAGGCCAGCGCATCCGAGGCCGATCGCCGTCATCCAAGCGCGGCGCCGGTTGGCCCATAGTTGGAGGCTGCACTCATAAGCACCGGCATCGAATTGGCCATGGGCGCCATAGTCACCCGTTAATGGCTCATACAGGTTGTGGGGACGTTGCGGGTCGATTGCCACATCGGTTTGCTGGGCCTCATAGCCGACGCGGGCGAGGTAGCGATCCAGCAATCCCGGGATCAGTGTATTTCCCAGGATGGCTTTCACCGTAGGCCATCCGACCCAGAGTTCCCGCCTTCGGTGGTGCGCCGCCCAATAGATAGCGCGCGCAATGACCTCCGGTTGAAAGATCGGTGGAACCGGCTGTGGATGGCGCGGCATGCGGGATTTGATCCAGCTGAACTGGGGCGTATTCACGGCCGGTAGCTGGACAGTTGTCAGATGGATGTGGCTCCGGTCGTGAATCAACTCCGACCGGAGAGAATTGGTGAACCCTTGTACGGCATGCTTGGCTCCGCAGTAGGCTGACTGTAGCGGGATGGAACGATAGGCGAGTGCGGATCCGACCTGAACGATCACGCCCCGATCGCGCGGCAGCATCCGTCGCAGAGCGGCCAATGTGCCATACACATATCCGAGATAGGTCACATCGGTGACGCGGCGAAACTCTTCGGCCGTCATGTTCGTGGCTGGTGACAGAACGGACACCATCGCGTTATTGATCCAGATGTCGATGGGACCCAAATGTCTCTCCACCGATTCGGCCGCTTCCTCCACCTGTTCATCATCAGCCATATCGGTCGTGACCGTGAGGGCACGACCTCCAGCCGCTTCCACCTCCCGGCGCGCGGCCTCCAGCCCATCGCGGTTGCGCGCCAGAAGTGCTATCCAGGCACGTCGTCGGGCAAATTCGCGCACCGTGGCGCGTCCGACTCCCGCAGACGCCCCCGTGATGACGACGATTTCCGGATGGCTTCGTAAGTTCGACATCGACAGCTCCCTCTGCCGGATCCAACCCCGGGGATCACCGGCTCCAGACAGATGAAACGCGCAGAAATAGATACCTCATTTACCCACGAATGATGCTTCCCCTTGGGTGGCTCTGTTAGGTAGGCCACCGCCGGAGTCGGCCATCGCCGTGTGTGCAGGGACTCGCTCCACCTCGGATCGATACTCAGGGGCTCTTCGGCGTTGGATCATATCCTTTGAGAGGGTCGTCACCCATTGAAAAAACGATGATCACGACGAAGATCAAGAGGATGAGGTAGAAGGCGAAACGGAACGCACCAAGATACGCTGTCCCAAAGATTCCGAAGGCATACAAAGCCGTGAGAATCAGTAAGAGGAGCATGGTCGCAGCCAAAAAGGTCATCATGGCGTCTCTCCTACTTTCATTGGAGGTGGTTCGTCAGATGGTTCTTTCAATGGTGGGTTCTTGGTCGGCGGATCCTCCGCGGGAGGTGGTGAATCGGGAGGATCTTTCACCGGTGGATTCCTCGGGTCCGGTTCCCAGGCCGGCTTTGCCAATCTCATCATTTGGTACCTATTCATTTCCCGCATATGCGATTGTGCTCAACAAGGCATTTTCCGCTTGCCGTGAGTCAAGGCGTGTGTGCTGAACGACGACGGGTACATCGGACTCAATCACACTTGCAAACTCGGTGTCGTGCGGAATGGGTTCAGGATTCTTCAGATCATTGAAGCGAAGGTGCGTCGTCCGTTCCGCCGGAACCAGCACCTCGTAGGGCCCCACCGGGCGGCGACGGACGTAAAAGATCGTGATTCGTACGTGAGCGTCTCGATCCCCGGCGTTGAGAATGCATACCGTTTCGTGACTCGTCATGTGAGGCGCCGGGCCCGTGCTCGTCGGAGGGATATAGCCCTCCGCAATAGCCCACCGCTTTCTTCCGATTGCTTCCATAAGAAGTGTAAACCTCCCGGTTTTGCCCTACAGACCTAGCGGCGAACAAAGTGCAAGCAAAGTGCAAGGCAGGTGCCGATATGCATCGCATGGTAGACCGGTGAGTTTTCCTTCTCGCTCGGTGAAAAGACGGGACCACTTGTCCAAGCGCGTAGACATTCTGTCCCGATATGACGATCCCATTTTTCGTTTCATTTGTTCTTTCTCTATATGATGCGCGCCCATCTCCGTACCTTTATCAATCGGTCTGTAACTTGCACCAAGCTGTATACGTCAAAGGGTTTTCGTTCACGGTCATAATTCTTTTCCTGTCGATGAGGGCTACTTGCCTGATTGATCGGGCACCCCTTCCACAACCATAAAGGAGGTTGAGATGAAAAGACTTAACGCGTTTGTCGCCACGGTTGGTGTGCTGAGTATGTTAGGTGGAGTGGCCTATGGACAGATGTCCACCGGCGATCCGAGTGCCAAGCCGGATTCCACCATGGGAAAAGGCGCCGGCACTGGGACGCCCGGTGAGTCAACGAAGCCGCACGATAAGAAAACGGATCTGACGGGTGGGCAGTCAGGTGTGCCTGACGACTATGCCACAACTCCCGTCCGGCAAGGAAAACTGATTGAGAAACCGGACAGTGAGTGGCTCAACAAGACTGTGCACAATCAGAAGGGTGAAGACTTGGGCAAAATAAGCAAGATCCTCGTCGACAGGCAGACCAACAATATCGAGTACGTCATGTTCAATGTCGCAGACAGCAAGAGCGCGCTCCCGTTGCCCTGGGCTCGTTTCAAGACAAACGGTGACAAGATAACGTTAAACGCGACCAAAGAGGAATTGAGACCAGAGGTGAGCCAGACGATGAGCAAGGATATGTCGCCTGATCTCTCCGAATACATGGACGATGTGAATAGAGCACGCGAAGCTCCC
>JBEVJJ010000106.1:0-25762 GCA_040510255.1 Nitrospiraceae bacterium
CGAGCCGAGCCGCCTGAGCGGTCAGTGCTGCTACACGGATCGGATGAAAAACTGAGGGGCGCGGTTGGTTCGATGGGGCGCAGAACTAGTCTGCTTCTGGCTCGGAACTTCCGTGCTGGTGGCTGACTCGGTCTTCGTCGAACAGCTCCTCCATCTCTTCCGCAATCATGTCGCGATCGTTCGGAACGGAGATGAGCGGGATTTCCTTCCGGACCTTCGGCGCCGGTTCGGGCAATGACGATTCCGGCTCAGGTTGTTTGGGTTTGTCACTCATGAGGAGAGTATACACTACGGTTGTGACAAAAAGGGGACTATTCGAACGCTTCCAGGGAAGATTGCTCGGGAAACTTGGCTTGACATGAGTTACAGGTCACAAAATAGATGGCTTCTCGTACCGACATGGTGATGCGAAAGTCCAAATTGACCCCATGTTTCTTGCAAGCCGGACAGGAAATCTCACGTAATCGATAGGGGATATCGGGCTGGGTTTTCAAATAGAAGTCCATGTCCGTGTAAATCGGGAAGTTGTAGCGACATTTCAGACAGGTCCCACGGCATTCCCCATCGGCTTGAACGAAGCGCCGATCAATGCCGAAGTTGTTGGTTTTGCAGACGGCGCACTTGACGGTCTGCAATCGTTTTTCTGCGTCTTCGAGGCTGATCCGGCCCACGATTCGTTTCCCGTAAGCTCACAATGGCACGTGCTGAAGTATAGCGGTCAATCAACGGTAAGCGCAATGAGGAAGGTTTATTGAAATGATTTCCTTGACCGTGGGCGGTCCAATCCTATACTAGCGTAGTATGCACATGGTCACCAAGCGGCTCATCGTAGGGAATATTGATGATGCCAACCATCTTCCGCCACAAGTCGGCGCGCTATTGTTGGTTGCCGAGGAGCAGGAAGTCGCGGCCCCTCCACAAGTTGTGTATTCCAAGATAGCGTTCAAAGAATTCGGCGAGCCACATCCCTCCTTGGTGGCGCAATCCGTAGATTGGATCGAAGCCCACATTGCGACCCACCGCATTATGGTCTGTTGCCGCGCCGGAATGGGGCGGTCCGTGTCCGTTGTGATCGCCTACCTCTGTTGCGTCGAAGGCTTAAGCTACGAGGACGCGGTCAAGCTCGTGTTAACGAGACGACCGGGAGGCGTGCCCCTACCAAAACTATCAGAAGCGATTGAACAAGTGAGATCAGCCCGCCTTGTACGGTCAGGATCGTCCCCTGGCCGTAATGGTACGACGAAGAAAACATCAGCTCCCCAGCCGCCTTAGCACGAGAAAACCCTAGCCTGGTTCTCCCACCGCACATTGCTGCCATCAACTCGCATTTGGGGATGCTCCTTCTTACTTACCGCTTACCGCAACCATAAACTCCCGCAGTTGCCTTCTGCCCGGTCGCCGTGGCGTAATACTGTGTCCGGGTTTTCCAGACCTCCCATGATGTCCTGGGCAGAGTAGTATCCGAGATCATGACGATAGATAGATTGCGACTATGCCAGAGTTGCCCGAAGTAGAAACCGCTGTCCTCCAGCTTCGTGAGAACATCTTGGGCGCGACGGTCCACGAGTTGTGGGTGGGACGATCCGATATCATTCGTGAGGGGTACCAGAGCCTGCCATGGTATCGGGCCAGTCGAATCGAAGCGGTCGAACGCCGCGGCAAATCCGTTATCTTCTCATTTTCACGGGCCGGCGGCACCCGCTTCTTGGCAGCGGAACTTGGAATGACGGGCCTTCTTCTTTTTCGTTCAGCTCCTACTCGTTATCCTCAGCATACACACTTCGTGATGCATCTGGCGGAGAGCCGTGAGCCGGAGCTCCGCTATTGGAATCCCCGGCGATTCGGGCGTTTGTATCTTCTCGATGCATCCGGCCTGGAACGCTATCTCAGGCGACGATTCGGCTATGAGCCTCTGACCATGACTCGCCAGGAATTCGCAACACTGATGGCCTCATGCAGAGGACGACTCAAAGCTCTGCTCATGCATCAACAGAAAATTGCCGGTATCGGGAACATCTATGCAAATGAAATATTATTCCGGGCCGGCCTCCATCCTCGCCAAGTTGCCTATAGGGTGAAGCCCGATGTGATCGATCGATTGTATGATGTGATTCGGGATGTCCTCCTTGAGGCAGTTGAGTTCGGAGGCTCCAGCGTACGGGACTTTTTTGCTCCTGATGGAACGCTCGGTACATATAAGTCGTTCCACCGAGTATACGGAAAGACAGGCGCTCCGTGCCCGAACCAGTGTGGGGCAACTGTTCGTCGTGTAGTGGAAGAACGCAGTTCCTTCATTTGCCCTGTATGCCAGCCAAGGAGCGGCCGCCGTCGAGAAATAGTCCCTTGACTTCTTTGTCCTGTGTTTCGTAAACTCTCTCCCCCGGTTGCAATAGATTTCAATACTTTAACCCATATTCCAGGTAGCCTCCTCGGCAGTAGGACTTCTGTGCTCGCATCCTGGGCCATTTGGAGGATTGAGCTGATTCAAAGAATTCGCTACTCTGGCAGTCCCTTTCTCACCTGACGAATTTCAAAGGAGTGGTGCGCTATGGCAAAGGTCCTAGAAGGCCCCGGGATGGGGTTGATGAAAAAGTGGGGCATCAACGTTCCCAATTATATCGTTGTTGCCTCCACCGAAGAATTGACCAAGCTCGGACAGGCCAACGACTGGCTCAAACGGTCGAAACTCGTCGTGAAGGCTCATGAGGCGTTGGGCTCACGCTTCAAATTAGGACTTGTTAAGGTGGATCTGAATCTCAAAGGTGCTGAAGCGGCCACAAAGGAGATGATCGGTCGTCAGATCGGAAGCATTACGGTGTCACAGGTTATTGTCTCCGAGATGATTGAACATAAAGAGGAATACTACTGCGCAGTGAAGTCTACCCGTGACGGGGCTGACGTCCTCGTCGCCAACTGCGGTGGGATAGAAGTGGAGTCCAATTGGGATCGTGTGAAACGACTGTCCCTAGAGGTCGGACAGACCCCGTCGGCTGACGCGCTGGAGCACCTTGCCAAGGACGCAGGTTTCACGGGGGTACTGATCAAGAAAATGGCGGATTTCGCGGCAAAAATGTTTGCCTGTTTTGATAATGAAGATGCGCAGTATCTGGAGGTCAACCCGGTCGTGATGCGCCGAAGCGATGGAGAACTGGTGGCATTGGATGCAGTCACGTTGCTGGACGGAGATGCCAAGTTCAGACATCCGGATTGGAATTTTCCGTTCGCTGCGGAGTTTGGGCGTGCCTATTCAAAGAACGAACTTGAGGTCATGGCGGTTGATGCAAAAATCAAGGGGTCGGTGAAATTCATTGAAATTCCCGGTGGGGATACGGCCATGCTTCCCGCCGGCGGCGGCGCCAGTGTGTACTATTCTGATGCGGTGGTGGCACGAGAGGGAAAACTCGCCAACTACGCTGAATATTCAGGCGATCCTCCTGATTGGGCCGTCGAGGTCTTGACGGAGAAGGTCTGCTCGTTGCCAGGGATCAAGAACATTATCGTCGGCGGGGCGATCGCTAATTTTACCGATGTGAAGAAAACGTTCGGTGGCATCATCAATGGATTTCGCAAGGCCAAATCCGATGGGAAGCTCGCAGGTGTCAAGATCTGGGTCCGTCGTGGGGGACCACGAGAGAAGGAAGGGCTCGATGCGATGCGAGCGCTCAGAGAGGAAGGTTTCGATATCAACGTGTTTGATCGCTATACACCACTGACGGATATTGTAGATAAGGCGATCCAATCGACCAAGTAGCCTGCCGGCTCGACGATACGAACTTATTCACACAGGGGAGATCCCGATGAGCATCCTGGTAAACAAAGACACCCGCGTGGTCGTTCAGGGTGGGGCAGCCGGAGTGAACGCCGCCCGCCGCATGGCCGAATTTTGTTTTCTCATCAAGCGCCCACTGTCCGTGGAGGCGTTTGTGTATCCGCCGGATGCCGGGAAAACGAATGAAATCCCTTTCGGCAGCGGTCTGTTGGCTATTCCAGTCTACAGGACTGTCGCCGAGGCCACCAGGAACCATCCTCAGATCAATACGAGTCTGGTGTATATCGGCGCTGATCGGGCTATGGCTGGTGGTCTAGAGGCATTGAACGATCCCAAGATTCAAGTGGTCTCCATGATTACGGAAGGGGTTCCCGAAAAAGATGCCAAGATTCTTGCACGGCAGGCCGTCAAACTTGGCAAGATATTCAATGGCCCGTCGTCCATCGGTGTTATCTCGGCCGGTTCCTGTCGGCTGGGAGTGATCGGTGGCGCGTTCGACAATCTGGTTCTCTCAAAGCTCCATCGGGAAGGCTCATTCGGTGTGATCACCAAGTCAGGCGGACTTTCCAACGAGATCATTTGGATCTGTTCTCAATTTGCTGACGGCATTACTACTGCCATCGGCATTGGCGGAGATGCCTATCCCGGGACCGATTATGTGTCCTATTTGGAAAAGTTCGAGCAAGATCCCCAAACAAAGGCTGTCATCATCGTTGGAGAGATGGGCGGAGACCTGGAGGAGCGTGCGGCCGAGTGGTACGGCGCCAAAAAGCGACGGATCAGGCTCATCGGCGTGGTGTCAGGATTCTGTCAGGAAAGCCTTCCGAAGGGTATGAAATTTGGGCATGCAGGTGCCAAGGAAGGCTTGAAGGGAGAAGGATCGGCTCGGGCGAAGGCCGATGCGCTGAAGAAGGCCGGCGCAATCGTGCCGCCTACATTCGGGGCGCTCGGCCCGGCAATCAAGGCCGCGTACGAAGATTTTGTCAAGAAAGGTCAGATCGTACCGGTCACGGATGTCAGTCCTACGGAACTTCCCAAATTGCCAAAATCGGTCGAGGAGGCCATGAAGGCCCAGGAAGTTACTGTGGTCCCGCTCATCCGAACGACGATCAGCGATGACCGGGGCGACGAACCGCTCTATGACGGCTATCCCGCCTCCGAGCTCATCAACAAAGGGTACGAAATACCGCACATTGTCGGCTTGCTCTGGGATAAGCGGTTGATCTCCAAGCAGGAAGCTGAAATTATCAAGCGAATCATTATGCTGTCCGCGGACCATGGTCCTTGCGTGAGCGGAGCATTTGGAACCATACTTGCGGCCTGTGCAGGTATTGGTATGTCTCAAGCGGTCGCAGCTGGGTTGATCATGATCGGCCCACGCTTCGGTGGCGCGGTGACTGATGCGGGTCGCTACTTCAAGCATGCGGTCGATCACAAGATGAGCGTCGATGACTTTTTAACCCATATGAAGAAAAACGTCGGGCCAGTCCCCGGCATCGGCCACCGAGTCAAGAGTCTCCGCAACCCCGATAAGCGAGTCAAGGAACTCGTGGGATATGTCAAAGGTCTCGGCATTAAGACACCGCACCTCGATTTCGCGCTCGACGTCGAAAAGGTGACGGCCGTGAAGAAAGATAACTTGATCCTGAATGTGGACGGAACCATGGCGGCCGTTCTGGTCGATCTTGGGTTTCCGGTGGAGAGCCTGAACGGTTTCTTCATCCTTGCTCGTACCATCGGCTTGATCGGCCACTGGGTCGATCAGAAGCGTCAGGAAAGCCGATTGATTAGACTCTTTGATTTCCTCGTCAACTATGCGGCGCCGAAACGCCGAGAAGTTCCACCCCTTAAATGACGAACCCATCCATGTCTGTGGCCACACCTTAAGAGAGGGCTTGCCATGTCGCTTCAAATAGCCAAACAACTGTATGCCAAAATGCCGGACGTGATCGCCAAGGCCCGGAAGAAATTCGGGCGCGGACTCACGTTGGCTGAGAAGGTCCTGGTTTCTCATGCCGACAACTTTGATACGCAGGTCTGGGAACGTGGCAAGGCCATGTTGTTTCTCCGTCCTGACCGCGTGGCGATGCAGGATGCCACTGCGCAGATGGCCATGCTGCAATTCATGCAGGCAGGAAAGAAGCAGGTTGCGGTACCTAGTACAATTCATTGCGATCATCTGATCCGCGCCGAGGTGGGGTCCCAAAAGGATCTCATGCGAGCTGTCGATGAAAATAAAGAGGTCTACAATTTCTTGGCTTCTGCGGCAAAGAAGTACGGCATCGGCTTTTGGAAGCCCGGGTCCGGCATCATCCATCAGGTCGTATTGGAGAACTATGCTTTTCCGGGTGGTTTGATCATCGGTACCGATTCGCATACTCCCAACGGGGGGGGGCTCGGCATGCTGGCGATTGGGGTGGGCGGTGCAGATGCCGGAGAAGTGATGGCGGGGTTGCCTTGGGAAGTGCTGCATCCAAAATTGATCGGGGTTCGACTGACCGGCAAGTTGTCTGGATGGGCCTCGTCGAAGGACGTCATTCTCTATCTCTGTGGTCTCCTGACCGTGAAGGGGGGGACGAATAAGATCGTTGAATATTTTGGCCCCGGAGCGGAGACGATCAGTGCAACAGGTAAAGGCACCATCACGAACATGGGTGCTGAATTGGGGGCGACGACGTCGGTATTTCCGTTCGATCAGAAAATGGTGGCCTATCTCAATCTGACCGATCGTGAGGACCTCGCGAAACTCGCTCTTGCCAATAAGGAGCTCTTGGTTGCAGATCCGGAAGTGTTGCAATCTCCCGAGAAGCATTACGATCAGGTCGTCGAGATCGACCTTTCCAAGCTGGAGCCGTACGTAGTCGGACCTCACACGCCGGATTTAGCCAGACCGATATCGAAGATCGCCGCCGAAGCCAAAGAAAAGGGGTATCCGGTTGAACTGAAAGCCGCGCTGATCGGAAGTTGCACCAATTCTTCATACGAAGACATCAGCCGATCGGCGCATATTGCCCGACAGGGATTGAAGGCCGGTCTGAAAGCCAAGACTGCATTTCTCGTTTCTCCAGGATCGGAACGGATCTACCACACGATGCAAAGGGACGGCTTCATGGACACCTTTGAGCAGATGGGGGCGACGGTTCTTGCCAATGCCTGCGGGCCTTGTATCGGGCAATGGAAGCGAGCCGATGCGGTCAAGGGCAAAGCCGACTCTATTGTGAGTTCATTCAATCGGAACTTTCCGGGTCGAAACGATGGAATCAATGAAACGCTATCGTTCCTCGCGAGCCCGGAAGTGGTCACCGCTTATGCCTTGACGGGTAACCTGGGGTTCGATCCCGTTCACCAAACGCTGAAGGCGGCAGATGGCAAGGAATTCAAGCTCGACCCCCCGCAAGGTGAAGAGTTACCCGCCAAAGGATTTGCGAAGGGCGAAGAAGGGTATGTCGTGCCGGCAGAAAACGGCGACAACCTAACGGTGGACGTTCCGCCAACGAGCGAGCGTTTGCAGTTGTTGCAGCCGTTCCCGCGATGGGACGGCAAAGATTTCGAGAAATTGCCGCTGTTGGTCAAGACCAAAGGAAAGACGACGACCGATCATATCTCTCCTGCCGGTCCCTGGCTCAAGTTCCGAGGTCACCTCGACAAGATCAGCGACAACATGTTCCTTGGAGCGAACAACGCATTCTCATCAGAGCCGGGCAAGGGCACAGATGTATTGACGGGAGAATCAGGGCTGACGATGGCTCAGATTGCCCGCCGTTACAAGGCGAAAGGAATGGGGTCGGTCGTGGTGGGCGATGAAAATTACGGCGAGGGCAGCAGTCGCGAGCACGCGGCGATGTCGCCGCGCTTTCTGAATGTGAAGGTCGTCCTCACGAAGAGTTTTGCACGTATTCACGAGACCAATTTGAAGAAGCAGGGGATCTTGGCGTTGACCTTCGCTGATCCGAAGGATTACGAGAAGATCGAGCAGCAGGACCGCATCAGTGTGACGGGGCTGAATAGTCTGGCTCCCGGCAAGCCGGTGCAGGTGACCATACACAAGACGGATGGTAAGGCGCTCACCATCCAGGCGAACCACAGCATTACCGAGCAACAGATCGCGTGGTTCAAGGCTGGTTCGGCGTTGAATGCGCTGAACTAACAAGTAGGGATATGAGGGAGAACCATGAGCACGAAAGCTTCCAAAATCATTTATACGAAGACCGACGAAGCCCCGATGTTAGCGACATATTCGTTCCTGCCGATCATCAACGCCTTCAGCAAGGCAGCCGGTGTGTCGGTGGAGTTGCGGGATATTTCATTGGCCGGGCGCATTCTCGCGGTGTTTCCCGAATGCCTGACGCCGCAGCAGAAGCAGGCGGATGCGCTGTCTGAATTGGGCGAGATGGCCAAGACGCCGGAGGCGAATATCATCAAGCTTCCAAATATCAGTGCCTCGCTTCCCCAGATACAAGGGGCCATCAAAGAATTGCAGAGCCAGGGCTACAAGCTTCCGGAGTATCCGGAAAATCCCAAGGACGACAAAGAGAAGGACATCAAGGCTCGCTACGACAAGGTCAAAGGCAGTGCTGTCAACCCGGTGCTGCGCGAAGGCAACTCTGATCGTCGCGCGCCACTTTCGGTGAAGGCTCATACCAGGAAGCATCCGCATAAGATGGGAGTCTGGAGTTCGGACTCCAAGACGCACGTTTCCCATATGAAGGGGGGAGATTTCAGGTCTAACGAAAAGTCCACGACCATGACTGCGGCGACCGATGCCCGGATCGAGTTCATCGGTCAGGACGGCAAGACGACCGTGCTCAAACCGAAAGTGGTACTGCAGGCCGGAGAAGTCATCGATGCCACGTTCATGAGCAAGCGGGCCCTCCGCCAGTTCATCGAGGAACAGATCGAAGACGCCAAGAAAAAAGGCGTGCTGTTCTCGATCCACATGAAGGCTACGATGATGAAGATCTCGGATCCCAAGATCTTCGGTCATGCCGTGACGGTGTACTACAAGGACGTGTTCGAGAAGCATGGCGAGACGCTGAAGAAGCTGGGCGTGGATCCCGACAACGGCATCGGCGACTTGTATGTTAAAATCAAAGGCTTGCCCGATGATCAGCGCAAAGCGATCGAAGCCGACGTCCAGGCTGTCTACCAGAAGAGGCCTCCCATGGCAATGGTGAATTCCGACAAGGGGATCACCAACCTGCATGTGCCCAGCGACATCATCATCGACGCCTCCATGCCGCCGGTCATTCGCGACAGCGGCAAGATGTGGGGTCCTGACGGGAAGCTGGCAGACACCAAGTGCGTGATCCCCGATGCCAGCTACGCGCCGGTCTATCACGAGGTGGTCGAGTTCTGTAAGAAGCACGGCGCGTTTGATCCGAAGACCATGGGCAGCGTGCCCAACGTCGGCCTGATGGCGCAAGCGGCCGAGGAATACGGTTCGCATGACAAGACTTTCAAGGCGCCGGGCAATGGGACGATTCGCGTGGTGGACGCGTCGGGAAAGACGCTCCTGGAGCACCAGGTTGAAGAAGGCGACATCTGGCGCATGTGTCAGGTGAAGGATGCGCCGATTCGTGATTGGGTCAAGCTGGCGGTGAATCGTGCGAAGGCGACCGGATCTCCGGCGATTTTCTGGTTGGACAAGACCAGAGCGCACGATGCGCAATTGATCACGAAGGTCGAACGCTACTTGAAAGATCATGACACGAAGGGGCTCGACATTAGGATGATGACTCCGGCGGAGGCGACGCGCCTCTCATTGGAGCGGATTAAAGAAGGGAAGGACACGATCTCCGTGACGGGGAACGTGTTGCGAGACTATCTGACGGATCTGTTCCCGATTCTCGAAATCGGGACGAGCGCCAAGATGCTCTCGATCGTGCCCTTGCTAAATGGCGGCGGGTTGTTCGAAACCGGTGCCGGAGGTTCCGCGCCCAAGCATGTGCAACAGTTCCAAGAGGAAGGCTATCTGCGGTGGGATTCGCTCGGTGAATTCCTTGCGCTGGCCGCCTCATTGGAACATCTTGCCAAAGTCGCGAACAATCAAGCGGCAAAAATTCTGGCCGACACACTCGATCAGGCCAATGCGAAGTTCTTGGAGAGCAACAAGTCTCCAGCCCGTAAAGTCGGCGAGATCGATAATCGCGGGAGCCATTTCTACCTGGCCTTGTATTGGGCGCAAGCGTTGGCCCAACAGACGCAGGATAAGAGCCTGGCGGCGCGCTTTACCAAGATCGCCAAGGACATGGCGGACAATGAAGCCAAGATCTCGACTGAATTGCTCAGCGCCCAAGGAAAGCCGGTCGATGTCGGCGGGTACTATCATCCCGACGATGCCAAGGCGTCGAAAGCGATGCGTCCAAGCCCAACTTTGAATGCGATCGTGGACGCGATTGCATAGTCGACCCGTAACAGCGTAGGGGGTGCTTGTCGGCCCCTTACGCCTCACGAAGAAAGAGAATGGCGCAAGAAGATACCAACGTCATTGACCAGCCCGAGGTGCTGAAGCCACGGATGGTCACGGTCGAAATTGCCGGCAAGAAGTATGACGTGCCGGAGGGCATCACATTGATAAAAGCCCTTTGGTACACGGGCCAAGAGGTGGTGCGGGGAGCGGGGTGTCTTGGCGGATTCTGTGGAGCCTGTGCCACGTATTACCGGACCAAGGATGATCCCAAGGTAAAGACGTGCCTAGCCTGCCAGATGGCCGTGCAAGACGGCATGTCCTTTTCGATGATGCCGCCGTTTCCTGCGCGCAAGGCGACCTACGATATGGCGATGTTGCAGGATCCGAAACAGGATCTCTTCACCCTCTATCCGGAGGCGCCGCTGTGCAGGAATTGTAATGCCTGCACTGAGGCCTGCCCACAGAAGATCGACGTGCGCGAAGGTGTCTGGAAAGCGGTATTCGGCGATTTCAAAGGCGTGTCAGAGATGTTCATGGATTGCGTCATGTGTGGAATGTGCACGCCAGTCTGTATTGCGGACATTGCGCCCAATCTGGTTGCGCTCTATGTCAGCCGTGCGCAGGGGGCCCATTTCGCAGAAAAACCGGCGCGTCTGGATAAGCGCATCGGCGAGATCGAAAGCGGGAAGTACACCGATGAATGGAATCGGATATTGACCATGAATGCCACCGAGTTGACGAAAGCGTGCGCCGAGTTGAAGTAATGGACATTCATAAGCTTCAGGAAATTGTCCACCAGACACGGGATGTTCGGCGCAAACAGACGATCCCCAAGTATTCTCCCGCCGAACGCGATCAGCTGATCAAGAAATATCATCCTGATTTCCGCGAAAGCGCGTATCGCCCGATCAAGTTTGGGCCGAATGCCGGTGAGATGACTGTCCGTGAGCTTGCGGCGCTATTGGAGGGCGAGAGTCCGGTCCCTCCCGACTTGGACCTCAAGCCGGATTACACGACAGATGTGCTGGTAGTGGGCGGAGGTGGCGCCGGCTGTGCCGCGGCTTTGCACGCCCATGCCCAGGGATCCAAAGTGGTGCTGGCGACCAAGCTTCGTCTTGGTGATTCCAATACGGTGATGGCGCAAGGGGGTATGCAGATTGCCGTCACCGACGAAGATTCTCCGGTGACTCATTTTCTTGACACGCTGAAGGGTGGTCACATGAAGAATGACCACCAGCTCTTGAAGACCATGGTCGAGGAAGGTCCTGCGATTGCCAAGTGGTTGCTGAGCCTCGGAGTCTTATTCGACAGGGACGCTGATGGCAACCTCCATGTCAAGAAGGGCGGGGGCAGTACAAAGCCTCGCCTGGTCACCTGCTCGGACTACACCGGCCTTGAAATCATGCGTGTGCTCAAGGATGAGGTTCTCAATCAGCCGATCAAGTTGCTTGAGTTTTGCGCCGCAGTGGAACTGTTGAGCGACAACGGCGTGTGTACCGGTGCGGTATTCAAAGATCTGGACAACAAGCGGTTTGTCCTCGTTGCGGCTAAAGTGACCATCCTGGCGACAGGTGGAATCGGGCGGCTTCACATTCAAGGATTTCCGACCAGCAACCACTACGGCGCCACAGCCGATGGCCTTGCGATGGCGTATCGGATGGGCGCCAGATTGATGCACATCGATACCTTCCAATATCACCCGTCTGGCGCCGTCTATCCGGAGCAATTGATCGGCGCCCTCGTCACCGAGGGGATCCGGTCCGAAGGCGGGCATCTTGTCAATGCCAGAGGTGAACGGTTCGTGAATGAGCTCGACACCCGCGATGTGGTGTCCTCCTCGATTATTCGCGAGTGTGAAGAAGGGCGTGGCATTCGTACAATGTCCGGCCGTGTCGGAGTGTGGTTGGATACCCCGCTGCTCGAGGCAGAGCAGGGTCCCGGTACCTTGGGGAAGCACTTCCCCGCCATGGTGCTGCAATACGAACGTTTTGGAATTGATATATCGAAGGACCCGGTTCTGATCTACCCGACGTTGCACTACCAAAATGGTGGGGTAAAAATCGACGTTAACGGCGAGTCGGGCGTAAAGCAGTTGTTCGTTGCAGGCGAGGCTTCCGGTGGCCTGCACGGCCGTAATCGACTGATGGGGAATTCACTGTTGGATTTGATGGTGTTCGGTAAACGCTCCGGCACCACCGCCGCCCATCGCGCGCGGTCGATGAATCAAGGTAACCTGACTCTCGATCATCTGGCCCGATTCCGCTCAGAGTCGAAACGTCACGGCGTGTCTTCTGGTATCGTCTCGCCGATGGTGTTGCCGGCCTACGCGAGAAAAGAATAGGAGCGTATGGCGAATGGCTGACGGCGTATGGCGGGAAAAACGTCGGCGTTGTCAGTTCGTGCCATAAGCTATCTGCTATCAGCCATTAGCTCTTTGAGGTTACGATGAATGTTCATGAATTTCAGGCGAAGCAATTGTTCGCGGAATTCGGTATCCCGGTGTTGCGGGGCAGGGAGGTCAAAACTCCACAGGCCGCTGAGCAATGGGCGGCGAAGCTCCAGGTGCCGGTCTATGTGGTGAAAGCTCAGATTCACGCCGGCGGACGTGGAAAGGCCGGCGGCGTGAAGCTCACCAAACAGCAGGCTGAAGTGCCGGAGATTGCACGAGGACTATTAGGGAAGGTTCTGGTGACGCACCAGACCGGGCCCAAAGGACGAAAGGTGCGTCGCCTTCTCATTGAGGAAGGGGCGAACATCGCCAAGGAATTGTACGTCAGTGTGCTCGTGGACCGCGAAACCGGTTGGGTCATCTTCATTGCGAGTACGGAAGGCGGCATGGAGATCGAGGAAGTGGCCGCCTCGTCCCCCGAAAAGCTCATCAGAGAATCCATTGATCCCTCAGTCGGCTTCCAAGGACATAATGGACGCAATATCGCCTTTGGATTGGGTCTTCAGCACATCGAACCCGCTGTGATCAATCCTTTCGTTCAGATGTTGGGGAATTTGTATCGGCTGTTCATGGAAAAAAATTGCGCCATGGTGGAGATCAATCCGCTTGTCATCACGAAAGAAAAGAGCTTGGTCGCGCTGGACGGAAAAGTGTCGTTCGATGACAACGCGTTATTCAAACACGCCGATGTTCAGAAGATGCGTGACCTGAATGAGGAGGAGCCGCTGGAAATCGAGGCGGGGAAGAACAATCTGAACTATGTGAAACTCGATGGCAACATCGGCTGCATGGTCAACGGGGCGGGGTTGGCGATGGCCACGATGGATGTGATCAAGCTGGCAGGAAGCGAACCAGCAAACTTTCTGGATGTCGGGGGTGGAGCGACGAAAGAAACGGTCGCAGCCGGCTTCCGGATTCTCCTCAAGGATAAGAACGTCAAAGGAATCTTCATCAATATTTTCGGTGGCATTGTGCGCTGCGAGAGAATTGCCCACGGCGTGATCGAAGCGGCCAAAGAGGTGAAGATCAAGGTGCCGCTCGTGGTCAGACTCCAAGGGACGAATGCGGAAGAAGGGCGGACATTGCTCCAGCAATCAGGATTGAAACTGGATGTGGCGGACGACCTGTGGGAGGCAGCGCAGAAAATAGTTGCGATGACGGGGAAAAATCGAAAAAAGGCTGAGGCCGCGGCGTGAAGAGGCGGGTCCTGTCCCCGAGCAGCCCAAGCGTGCTCGCACCCCCGCCCGGTGTAGGAACCCCCGCTGCGCGCGTTTGGACGCCCAGCTCGGCGCCACCCGCGAGAATTGGACCCTCTGCCCCATGGGAGAGAGAATGGTTAGAGAAGGCACCTGCGGGGTTCCGGTGCGATGTCGCTAATAATCGCCAGATTGGTGGAACGAAGAACTAACCTACGCTGATTGTGAGTGAGGACAAAGTGAGTATTCTCGTCAATAAAAATACGCGGGTGGTGGTGCAGGGGATAACCGGCAAAGAGGGCTCGTTTCACGCCACGCAATGCAAAGCATATGGCACGCAGGTGGTGGCGGGCGTGACGCCGGGCAAGGCAGGGCAGGAAGTTGAGGGCATTCCGGTCTTCAACACCGTGCTCGAAGCCGTGCAGAAGACCCAGTGCGATACCTCATTAATCTTCGTTCCCCCGCCATTCGCAGCGGACGCCATTCTCGAAGCCGCGGATGCCGGCATTGCGTTGATTGTGTGTATTACCGAAGGCATTCCGGTGAACGATATGGTTCGTGCGAAGCGGGCGTTGCGCGGGCGGAACACCCGATTGATCGGACCGAACTGTCCTGGAATTATCACCGTGGATGAATGCAAGATCGGTATTATGCCTGGGTTCATCCACAAGCGAGGCGTCGTTGGAGTGATATCACGCAGTGGCACTCTGACGTATGAAGCGGTCCACCAGTTGTCGACACTCGGTCTTGGCCAGACGACCTGTATCGGCATCGGAGGTGACCCTGTGAATGGCACGAGCTTTGTCGATGTACTGCCGTTGTTTGAGCGCGATCAGGAAACCCAAGCCATTGTCATGATCGGTGAGATCGGCGGTGATGCGGAAGAAAGAGCGGCGGAGTTTATCGCGCACAATATCAAGAAGCCGGTCATCAGTTTTATCGCCGGCATCACCGCGCCTCCGGGTCGTCGAATGGGCCATGCCGGCGCCATTATCAGCGGCGGGAAGGGGACGGCTGAGGAAAAGATGAAGGCGCTCGAATCCGCCGGGGTTCGTGTCGTCAAAAATCCGGCGGAAATCGGAAATGCCGTGAAGCTTGCGCTGGGGCGCTGATCTCTCTTATCCGTCGAGAGCCGCTCGTTGTCGCACAATCGAGCACTTGACACTTTTTCCTATCTATGCACTAGTTAACCGTGCTAGGTTATTGTTACACATCAAACCAAGGTTCACTCTCTCCTAGACTAGACATCGCCAGGATTACCTAGTTCAGTCATTGTCCAGCCTAGGAGCGCTTCTCATGCTGGTCTTCCTAATCCACGTTCGGGATCCTCAGTTCTACGCACTTCCGGCCAAGACTCGTGCGAAAAACGGGTGTATTCGCGTGATGGGGTTCCCACCCATCGGAATCATGTCGCTCTCGGCCGTTCTGAAACAATCTGGGCACGAGTGCGTCATGTTCGATCAGGCCAATCCGGATACCCCCAATGACGTGATCGTCGAGGCGATCAAAAAGCAGCAGCCGGCCCTCATTGGCTTGAGCTTCCTGAGCACCACGAGCTATCCGTATGCCAAGATACTGGCTAGGCAGATCCGTGCAGCCGATACAAAGGTCAGACTTGCTTTTGGTGGCGTGTTCGCGACTTTGAACGCTCAACTCGTCAAGCTGCAGTGCCCGGAAGTCGATTTCGTCTGCCGGGGGGATGGCGAACAACTCTTGTTGGATCTCCTTGCCCGCCTCGATGATCCGGAAGGAGTGGCCAGCCTGACCTGGATGAAGGACGGCAAAGTCGTTCAGAACGAAAATCGCCCGATGGAACGGCACCTCGATCAATGGCCGTTCCCTGACCGAGAAAGCCTTCCGCTCGATTTCGTCGAATCCATGCCGCTTGATGTCCCGGCGGTCCTCTCGATGGAACGATTTACCACCATGCAAACGTCGCGCGGGTGTCCCTGGCCCTGCGTGTTCTGCGATATCCCGATCTTCAATGAAGGAAAATGGCGAGCTAGGAGCGCGCAGCATGTGGTCGACGAACTCAGATATCTCGAAGCGCATGGTTATGGGGCGGTGTATTTCGTGGACGATCACTTTCTCCTGCAGCCAAAGCGTAGAGAGGCGATCTGCAAAGGCGTGACGGACGCAGGGCTCTCTATTCAATGGGGAATCGAGGGTCGGGTAGACTCAGTCGCGCAGCATCTTTTTCCCGCGATGGCGAAGGCCCATTGCCGGACGGTGATGTTCGGCATTGAGAGCGGCAGCCAAAAAATCCTCGATAGACTCAAGAAGGAACAAACATTGGCTGAAGTCAGAACGGCTGTCAAGAACGCGAAGAAATCCGGCATCGAGATCGTGCATGGATTCTTCACCGTTGGGAATCCCGATGAAACCGTCGAAGACATGCAGGCGACGTTCGATTTTGCCTCGGAGCTCCCTCTCGACACATTTGGATTCAATCGGCTCTGCGTTTATCGCGGCACGCCTCTGTGGCAGGAATATCTCAAGCGCGGGCTCGTGAATGATGCGACGGACTGGTACAAATATTTCAAGTGTTCGGAGATCGATCCCACGTGTTTACCGGGTGAAACCATCAACGAGGTTCGTCAGGAGGGTCTCAAGCGACTGTTTCTCTACAAGCTGACCCATTACCCCATCCAGACCTATCGCTTGCTCCGCCGGTTTTTACGGTATATGCCGGTGCGCGACGTCGTGTACCTCATCATCAAGCCATTTTTGGGAAAGAAGAAGGGCGCCACCAAGGCCGAGGTGCTGTCCCGCGCGGTCGAGCATGCCGAGATGAAAGATGCCGCCGCGCAGCTCACGCAGCTGACAGATGAGGCATTGAATAATGTACTGGAGGCGTCGAGGGCCGAGCGTGCGCGGATTCAGCAAGAAGCGGAAGGGTTGCGAGAGTTACCGATGATCTCCACCCGGTAAGGGGATTGTTCCGGTGATTTGCAACAGGCGGTCCGCCCAGACCCAGGGCGATCCCTCATCCTCATGTTTGCAATAGACGAAGCAGTCTTTTCCATTCTTCCTGGCCTCCAATAGATATTTCCCCCATTCCTCCAAATCTCCATCTTTGTATTGACTGCGCCGAAGACGAGCATACACGAAATCCGCCGTGTCTCGATGCTCCGCATGATGATCATCCGTCTCAACCGCCGCCCAGGCGATGCGAGCGTGACGCAACAGTTCTTCGACTGCCGGATCGTGCCAGCTGTCGTGCCGGAATTCCATCGCCCAGCGATGAGAGCGGGAGAGAGAAGACAAAAACTCTGCCAATCGATCATCGTTCCGCTTGAGATTGGGAGGCAGCTGAAGAAGGATCGGTCCCAGCCTCCTGGTCTCGGCTAACGGAGCGAGGCGTTCTACCATGGTCTGTAGGAAGGGGATAGCCTCGGCACGCAGCCGTTTGAAGTGAGTGATCTCGCGATGGGCCTTAGGGGAGAAAACAAAGTGATCCGGTGTCTGGCCGATCCACCGCTCGACCGCTGCCAGGGTGGGGAGTCGATACCAAAGACCGTCCAATTCCACCGTGTCATATCGCGTGGCGTAATATCCAAGAAAATCTGACTGTTTTAGGTCCAAGGGATAAAAGCGTTCCGGTCCCTGCCATGGTTTGTAGGAATAGCCCGAAAGACCGATGTGAATGGAGGCCATAGGAAATGAAAAACGTGATTAGAACGAGATTCCCCAAGCTGTCTTAGCCAGTACACCAATCAGATATGTCGTGATGACTGCAACGGAAACGATTGCGAGATTGAGAATGATCCTGCGCAGCACGCTCATGCCGGATAAGAATGCCAGGATCATGGAGACCAGCACGATCACGATCCCCGCTGTAAGAATCGAGAATCCGACATCTTGCGCACCAAAGACAACCGGTACGACCGGGACCAGCGCTCCGAAAAAGTAACTCACTCCGACAACCAAGGCTGCACGGATAGGCTGTTCCGGTATGTCGGGGGCCCTGGTGACCTCGCCGATAAAGTGCTTCTTCAATGCGGTGGTCGCTTTTACCTCCTGTTCTGAACTGAGGGCAAGAAACGCACCCGCTCCCATCGAAAGCGCACCGGCCACGGCCGTTGTCGAAGCGGCCATCAAGACGGTGGCAGGATTGCTGAATGCGCCGAAGAAACCGCTCACGGCTCCGAGGATTTCCACCAGCCCGTCGTTCAATCCTAGGAAGATATTGCGGATCTGCTCAGCGTTGATTCTATGGTCGGTCAGATTGGTGACCAACACGTCTTCATGCTTAATTTCATCCATCAAGATATTGTGCAAGGCCTCGCCCAAGGGTTCGCCTTGATAGCTCTTCCACAGCATCAGATACTTTCGCACCCCGTAGACCTCTATGGCCTCAAGTGTCAGATGGACGGCGATCGATCCGAATACGCGGCATATCGACACCATGAACATGAGCTTGAGGCGTCTACTCAGGTTGAGCCTGGCGACTCTCAAGTCAAAGAACTTTTGCCAGAACTCCAAATGGGCGTGTTCGACGTGGATCAATTCCTCCAGCGTCTGTCGTGTTGGCGTATCGTGCGAGATCTCCCGTAATGCCTGATAAAGCGAGAGATCAAACAACTCATCGAGAATGAGTGTTTGCGCGAGCTTTGGATCGCTGGTAGTCATGGCTGGTCTTGTGAGAAGAACTTAGGACGGAGCAGAAGTATAACAGAAGATGGATGACGGACGGAATTCACTGTCGATTTTAGAGCGGCGAGGGATTGAAGTGATCGAGATTGCGCTGGGAGAGCACACACTTCCACTGCGGCCCGGAGCGGGGCTATCATGGATGAAGGCTGACTTGTCTCTCCCGCTTTAGCCGATCAAGAAATAGGCGCCGAGACCAACGGCCGCCAGTGCGGCGATGCCGAGCATGACCTTTTCGTGCCCGCACATCCCCAATTGTGCCTTGCAGGCTTGCAGGGAGCATACGACTGACATAATCTCCCTCCTTGCAATACGGGTGAAGCGTGCCTTGTGAATCGTATCTCGCAAAATCCCTTGGAGTGAAGGACTAAACGATACGCCGGTTGCCTGGACGAGTCAACGGCTGCCCATCCAGAGTTTGGTAATTAGGGCAGGCTGTTCTCCGATAGAAGGCATCCTGTGATAAGAATGCGGCGGCTGGCGAAGGGCGGGTAACGTGCGCTGTGGCGTGTGAGTCGCTGCATGCGTTCCCGCCTAGCACTGCTCAGGGTCAACGGACGTCTGCGTTGGCAGGCAGCGACTTTGCGGTTGAGTGGGCCGTCCTCTCAAGAAAGGTAGGTCGGTTCACGGTCCAGAGCGATTTCGCTCAGAGAGACGGGGTCCCGCCCGGCGTCTGAAGAAGGAAAGCTGGAACTGACTGAAGGACTGCGGTCGCCGGAGCGACCGCGGTGGAGGGAATTCCAGAAGGATTCCGCTTCAGAGCGCCGTGGAAGGGGTGTCTCGAAGGCGCCGAAGCGCGGGACCGTAAGCGAACCTGCCTATGTCCCCATTTCCCACGACGCCAAGTACTTGCCTTGTTCCTTGGTCAACTTGTCGATGGAGACGCCCATTCCAGCCAGCTTTAGACGCGCTATTTCTTTGTCGATGACGGGCGGCACGGGGTACACCTTTTTTTCCAGTTTCTTGTGGTTCTTCACAATGTATTCCGCCCCCAAGGCCTGGTTGGCAAAGCTCATGTCCATGACGCTGGAGGGATGCCCTTCGGCAGTCGCCAAATTTACGAGACGCCCTTCGCCCAATAGGCTGACCCGCCGTCGATTGTTCAACGTGTACTGCTCTACACCGGGACGAATGACGCGTTTCTTCGTGCTGAGTTTCTCCAACGCTGGAATGTCGAGTTCCACATTGAAGTGCCCGGAGTTGCACACGATCGCGCCATCCTTCATAGCGGCGAAATGCTCACCGCGGATGACCTTGAGATTGCCTGTCACGGTGACAAAGAAATCGCCGATTGGTGCAGCCAGTTCCATCGGCATGACACGGAAGCCGTCCATCACGGCTTCCAACCCCTTCAGTGGATCGATCTCCGTTATGACCACGTCCGCACCCATCCCGCGGGCGCGCATCGCGATTCCTCTCCCGCACCATCCATAGCCGGCGACGACGAGGGTTGAGCCGCAGATCAGCCGGTTCGTTGCCCGAACGATGCCGTCCATCGTGCTTTGTCCTGTGCCGTAGCGGTTGTCGAACATATGTTTTGTATCGGCGTCATTGACTGAAATCACAGGGAATCGCAGCACCTTCTTCTGAGCCATGCTCCGAAGGCGAATCACACCGGTTGTGGTTTCTTCCGTACCGCCGATGACATTTCGCAATAATTCTTTTCGCTTGGAATGAAGATGCGAGACTACGTCGGCGCCATCGTCCATCGACACATGCGGCTTGTGAGCGATCGCAGATTCGATATGACGATAGTAGGTAGCATTGTCCTCGCCCTTGATGGCGAAGACGGGGATTTGGTCGTGTTGGACTAAGGCGGACGCCACGTCGTCCTGGGTGCTGAGCGGGTTGGAGGCGCATAGTCTGACATCGGCGCCACCGGCCTTAAGGGTCTTCATGAGATTAGCGGTTTCCGTCGTAACATGCAGGCAGGCCGTCATGCGGATACCCCTGAAGGGCTTCTCACGCTCGAAGCGCTTCCGAATCAGTCGCAGCACGGGCATGGTTGCCTCTGCCCACTCGATCTTCAGGTGCCCTTGATCCGCCAATCGAATGTCTTTCACATCGTAATCCACAATACCTCCTCTTGTGATCAATCAGTACTCATGAAAAAGGGGACGGATTCTGTCAATCCGCCCCCCCAAAGGCCTGTTCATCCAGCGCCGTAATCTACAGCCCGGCGTCCTTTCTCAACAGCTTCACCTTGTCGGTTTTTTCCCAGGTAAACTCCGGTTCATTGCGTCCAAAATGTCCGTATGATGCGGTCTTCTTGAAGATCGGTCTGCGTAACTTGAGGTGGTCGATGATGCCTCTCGGTGTCATGGGGAAATGTTTGCGAACGAGCTTATCGAGAAGGTCGACGGACACCTTCTCCGTATTCTTGGTGTCTACCAAAACCGACACAGGATCGGCGACACCAATGGCATAGGCAAGTTGCACTTCACATTTGTCGGCAAGGCCGGCGGCCACGAGGTTCTTGGCGATGTACCGAGCCATGTACGATGCCGATCGGTCGACTTTTGTTGGATCCTTTCCGGAAAACGCTCCACCGCCGTGGCTACCGTGGCCTCCGTAGGTGTCGACGATGATCTTTCTGCCCGTCAGTCCGGTATCACCCATCGGTCCCCCGACGACGAAACGACCGGTAGGATTGATGTGGTGCTTGACGCTGGTGAGGTCGTACAGGTTCTTGGGCATGACCGGTTTGATCACATGCTCCATGATGTCTTTTTCTAGCTGCTTGTTGGTCACCTCGGGACTGTGCTGAGTGGAAACGACGACGGTATCAACGCGAAACGGCTTGCCGTTCTTATACTCCACGGTCACTTGGGATTTGCCGTCCGGACGGACCCACGGCAGAATTTTTTTCTTGCGCACTTCCGCGAGCCGGCGCGTGAGTCGATGGGCAAGGACGAGAGGCATGGGCATCAATTCGTTGGATTCATTCGTCGCATAGCCGAACATGAGACCCTGATCGCCTGCGCCTCCCGAATCCACTCCCATGGCGATGTCGCCGGACTGCTGATGAATAGAGGTCAGGACCGAGCAGGTGGTGCAATCGAACCCCCACGACGCGTCCGTATACCCGACTTCCCGGATGACCTCGCGGATAATGTCTGGAATTTCGACGTAGGCCTTGGTGGAGATTTCCCCGGCGACGAATGCAATACCGGTCGTTAAGATGGTTTCGCAGGCCACGCGGCAATACTTGTCTTGTGCGATGATGGCATCCAGGATCCCATCGGAAATCTGATCGGCAATCTTGTCGGGATGTCCTTCTGTGACAGACTCCGACGTAAACAAGTAGTTATGTCTCATTGCTCCCCCTGGAATTGATGTTGTAGCCTATGGTCCGGAAGAAGCCCCATGCATGTCAGGGCAGCGACTGGATACGACAGAGGCTGCTAGAACTGGGCGAATCTTATAGTAGTGAGGCTCATTTGTCCACCATTCTGAAGTAGTGCAGAGCCGGCAATGACATCCACGCGTTGCTTGACAGCTCTTTGGACCGACTTGTAAGATGGCTTTAAGTTTCGCGTGGTTCGCTCGATCAGCGCCGCTTCCTCCTCGGCCATCCGACCCCGTGTTTTCGACCCTTAAGGAGAAGCTCAGCCCGTTTTTCAATCCGTGCGCTGTCCTAGTTATAATAGACCTCGTCATGCTTGACTCACGAGAAGCTGAATGCATCCATGAATAATCCCGAGGCCTTTTCCGAACGCGACACGTCACGGTCTTCCGGTCTGGGATGGGAGGAATTCTCGCGGGAGGTGGTGGAATTTTTTGCCTCCATCAAGCTCGCGATGTTCCTCTTCATCGCGATTGCTATCACCGCAACGATTGGTACTGTCATCCAACAGGGCGAGCGGCCGGAAACATACATTCAAGAGTATGGTGAGGACGCCTATCGCTGGTTTGTTCGGCTCGGCTTCGTTGACGTCTATCATACGTGGTGGTTTACAAGTCTCCTCGGCCTGCTCTGTGTCAATTCTCTGACTTGCTTTTACAAACGGTTTCCCGCGGTCTGGCGCTCCATGCGTCAAGATCGTGTCAGTGTTGCGGTTTCGTTTATCAAAGGGTTGAAGCAGCATACCGAGTTCAAGGTGATGTCTTCGCCTGAGGAGGTCGGCGAGCGAATTCTCCGGTTGTTTGGAGAAAAGGGGTACCGTGTACTGGTGGGAAATGAACCGGGGGACCTGACCATTTATGCAACCAAAGGCATCATGGGGCGGGTTGGGGCGCATGTGGCCCACCTCAGCGCCACGGTCATCGTGTTGGGAGGGCTATTGGGGAGTTCCTATGGCTTTCAGGAGTTCGGCGTGTGTCTCGAAGGACAGACCTACCATATTCCAAGGGGAAATTTCGATTTACGCATCGACAAATTCTGGATTGATTACCATGAGAACGGATCGGTGAAATCCTACAATAGTACACTGACCGTAGTCGATGAGGGCGCACCGACGGTCACAAAAACCATTACGGTGAATGATCCCTTAGTGTACAAAGGCATCTGGTTCTACCAATCCAGCTACGGCGATGCCTGGGATCAGATCGAAGTCGCTCGCGTCAACATCAAGGAAAAGGCCACCGACAAGGTGCTGAAAACAGTCGATCTGGAATGGAAGAAGGAAAAGATGGTCGAAGGCCTGCCGATCAAGATTACCATGACAGATTTCGTGGCCGACTTTGCGTTCAACTCCAATGAAAAGAAAGTTTTTTCCAAATCAGCCGAACACAGCAATCCTGCCGTGCGTTTGGCGGTCGATGAAAAAAGTTCCATCCGGGCAACCCCCTGGATCTTTTACCACTATCCGGATTTGTTTGAAGTCAAAGATTCTTCCTATCAATACGAATTGATCGGATACCAGCCTAAGAAATTCACAGGGCTTCAGATCGCGAAGAATCCGGGGGTGAAAATCGTGTGGATCGGTTCGACCATGCTGGTTGTTGGAATGACCCTCTCCTCTCTTATTTACCATCGCCGATTATGGGCCAAGGTTATCCCCCATCAAGATGGAGCCGTGGTCCACTTGGGGGGCACCACCCACAAGAGTCAGATTGATTTTCAGAAGGAGTTCAAGAAACTCACCGAAAAGATCGGCACGAAACAGAATTGACCCACTACGCAGAACTCCGGCACAATAACCGGGCGTAAGATAGACGGAGGAAAGTATGGCGCGCTCACTGTTTCTCTTCGATATGACCTTTTGGCTGTATTTGGCGGCACTCGTCCTCTATGTCGGATATCTCTTTGCGAAGCGTCCCTCGATGCAGTTGGCTCCGGCGGGGCATCCTTCGGGCGGGTTCGATGATCGGGACGGCGCGTGGGCTACGCAATTAGGACAGGTCGCTACCTTAGTGACCATCTTTGGGTGGATCATGAACACGCTGGCATTGACCACACGCGCGTATGAACGAATGGAGCATTCGGGCACATTCGCCCCGTGGTCCAACCAGTTCGAGGCGATGTCTTACGTATCGTGGGCAATCATTTTGGGTTACGTCCTCCTGGAGCTGCGGTATGGCATCAAGGCAATCGGCGCTTTTGTAGTGGGCATTGGGTTCATTGCGATGGGAGCCGCATCACTGTTGCCCTATCGGTACCAGACCGCGGAACCTCTGGTGCCCGCTCTCAATAGTTATTGGATCTATATACATGTGTCCGTGACTTTGACCAGCTATGCGGCCTTTGCCATGGCGGGCGGGCTCGGGGTGATGTATCTCTTGAAGGAACGTGCGGAGAAGAAAGGCAGCCGGTCGCGATTTTTTGACGCATTTCCTGATCTCGAAACAATTGATGAATTGGGGTACAAGGCGATCATGATCGGATTTCCGCTGCTCGCCTTCGGGGTTATTCTCGGGGCCATGTGGGCCAATTATGCGTGGGGTGGGTATTGGAGCTGGGATCCGAAGGAAACCTGGTCGCTCATTGTCTGGCTGATCTACGGGGCCTACGTTCACGCGAGGATGACCAGAGGATGGGAAGGAAGACGGGCAGCCATATATGCCATTTTTGGTTTCTTGATGGTCATCTTTTGTTTTTGGGGTGTCAACTTTCTGCTGTCCGGTTTGCATGCATACGCGTAACCCGTTCTGCTGGTAGGATTCCGGCCAACCCGGCTAATGAGATAGGACTTTCTCGAAATTCACATGGTGGAACCCTCGGTCATGACCCAGTCTTCTTCCCAAGCACGTGCGGGCGGCTCGCGCGTGCTTGTCGTGCTTGCTGCTGCCGCGATCTTGGTTCTCATGTTCGCGGTGGTCTGGTTGCAGAGCGCGAAGTATGAACCGCTGACGGTCGGCAAAGCCGCGCCTGACTTTCAGTTGCCGGATCTGAACGAGAAAGAGATCAGGCTCTCAGATTACCGAGGCAAAGTCGTATTTCTGAACTTTTGGGCGACGTGGTGCAAGCCCTGTCGGGAAGAGATGCCGTCAATGCAAGTGTTGTATAAGAACTTTGAGAAAGATGGCCTGGTCATCCTGGCAGTCAGCATCGATCGCGTTACCACGAGCAAGGAAATTCCTCCGTTTGTCAAAGGCCTGAACCTGACGTTTCCGGTGCTGGTCGACTCGTGGGGCCAAACCGATAAGCGGTACAAGCTCATGGGTGTCCCTGAAACCTATATTATCGATCGAGAGGGGACACTGAGGGAGAAAGTGATCGGTCCTCGGGATTGGAGCCGCCTTGATAATTTGCAAGTCCTCACGCGATTGATAAAGCAGGGAGCTGCTGCCGCCGCTCAATCCTCGCCACCGGCCGATTCTGCCCTGTGAGGCATCGTGATGCGACGCGGCTGGATCATTTCGGGGCTGTTCACATGGTGCTGTATCGTCGCAGCTGGCGATGCGCGCGCTATGGGTGCATTTCCTGACCGTGCGCTATCCTCGTCGGCTCTCGTTGCCGAAGGCGGAATCGTCAAAATCGGCGACGAAGCGCCTAATTTTCTCCTCAAGGACTTGCAGGGTTTTCAAGTCTCTCTCGACCAACACCGGGGAAAGGTGGTGTTGTTGAATTTTTGGGCCACCTGGTGTGGGCCCTGCCGAATCGAGATGCCGGCGATGGAACAATTGTACCGGTCGTTCGGGCGCAGGGATTTTGAGATTCTGGCGGTGTCGACCGATGCACAAGGCATGGCGGTCACCAAGCCGTTCCAGCAGGAAATTGGATTTACGTTTCCCATTCTCCATGACTCTGATTTCCGAATCGGCCTGCGGTATGGTGCCCGTACCCTACCCATGACGTTTCTAATCGATCGACAGGGAGTTATCCGCAATCGCATATTCGGCGC
>JBEVJJ010000107.1:0-4366 GCA_040510255.1 Nitrospiraceae bacterium
ACCTGTTTCTGCCCGATGAACCCAATTCTGTGAAAGCGCTTGAAAGTGCAATCTTCCGTCACGATAGGGACGGCATCCATTCAATAAGGGACGGGAACCTTCTCAGGAGGGGCTTATGGCTAAGGGCAGCCATAATAATCCAGAAAACAAAAATGCCAATTAGCACTCCGCTAACGAGTGGACTGGTCCAATTGTTCATCCCCACTCCAATCTCAAGCGAGATAATGGCGAGTGGAATAATGAATGGCTTAATGAGTCTATACATAACGCACACCTCTCCCAGTGGGGTAAAGTGGCGTCACTGTACGCGTTCCTCATGGGTGCGTCAAGTATACAATCACGCCATTATTTACCACTAAAATAATAGTGATCCGAGCAGCCATTTACCCTGAGGCTCAAGGAGATTCCGTCCTAACAAAAAGGGAAGGCCGGAAATTGTACTGCGCGCAAGGAGGAAGGTGACGGTCAGGGATAGAGTTTGTAGAGCATTCTCGGAAAAGGGATAGTCTCTCGAACGTGTTCTAATCCACAGATCCATGCCACGGCGCGCTCAATTCCCATCCCAAATCCAGCATGGGGAACAGAGCCATATCGGCGCAGATCCAGATACCATCTAAACGCGTCTTCAGGCAGACGATGTTCCGAAATCCGTGAACGCAACTTGTCGTACTCATGGATTCGCTGGCCCCCTCCAATAATTTCCCCGTAGCCTTCGGGAGCCAAGACATCCATGCACAAGGCAAGATCGGGTTGTAGTGGATCATTCTGCATGTAGAACGCCTTCAATGCTGCAGGGTATCGGTGAACAATCACCGGCCGATCGAATTCCGTCGATATGAGTGTTTCTTCGTCTCCGCCAAAATCGTCCCCCGATCCCGTAGGATTTCCCTTCTTCTGCAAAAGAGCGACGGCTTCTTCATATGTGATCCTGGGAAACGGCGCCTGTACCTTTTCCAATGCCGCAATATCCCTCTCCAAGATGTGCAACTCGGCCATTCGTTCGGTGAGAACCTGCTTCACGATGGAAGCCAGAAACTCCTCAGCCAATGTCATCATATCCGCCAATTCAGCGAAAGCGACCTCCGGCTCGACCATCCAAAATTCCATCAGATGCCGCCTGGTCTTCGATTTCTCGGCTCGGAATGTGGGGCCGAAGCAATAGACCTTTCCCAGCGCCGCTGCGGTGGCTTCGCTGTACAACTGCCCGCTCTGCGTCAGATACGCCGTCTCATCAAAATATTGAGTTTGAAAGAGAGTCGTGGTGCCTTCACAGGCATTAGGCGTGAAGATAGGCGCATCGACCAGAACAAACCCTCGTTCGTCGAAAAAATTGCGACAGGCGCGAATGATCTCATGACGGACCCGCAGTATGGCGTGCTGACGGCTCGAGCGGAGCCAGAGATGCCGATGCTCCATGAGAAATCCCGTGCCATGTTCCTTCGGTTGAATCGGAAAGGGTTCGGCAAGATGGACAATCTGAATCTGCGTGACATCGAGTTCATACCCGCCGGGCGCGCGCGCGTCTTGACGCAGCGCACCGGTCACGACACAGGATGATTCCTGCGTCAGTTGACTTGAGAGTTCGAATTGCGCGTCTCCGATCGCGCTCTTACTCACGACGGCCTGCAGGTCGCCTGTTCCATCACGGATGGTGAGGAAATGCAGTTTCCCTTTGTCTCGACGGTTGCGTAACCACCCGCGGATGGTCACTTCTCCACCAATGTGATTTGCCGCATCCTCGATATACATCACAGCCATGGTGCCCACATCCTTCCGTGGTTGTGTCAGCCTAACGAATCATCTGACGTCTTTCAAGAAGTCGACATTTGTATCCTTTGATTGACAATCCCCCTACCGGGGATAACAATCACTCTCATGATAAAACACGTGATCCGAGAGCTATCTCGTTACTTGAAGGTAGCCATCATGGCCATCTCTCCGCTATTCGGAAATAGCTTAGGAACCGCCGTGCCGGTCGCCATGGCAGCCCCTCCCATCGACTTTTGCGAAAACCGGACCGCCGACCAGCAACTGGGCGCGTCGCCACATCCTGAGCGTCGCAGCAGTGGCGCCGCTTCATCGGGTTGTAGCCCGCTCGTCGAACCATGGGACAAGGCCACGCGAGAAGACGGCGAATCGGCACGGAGACCCGTGAAGTCGCGTCGCGCGATGAAGATCGAAAACCTACAACTGGAAGTGTCTCATTTCCTTGAAGAGTATCGGCAATTCCTAAACTGCTGCAAGACCGATCCTGCCGAACTGGAACGCGTGGAAGAACTGGGTGAGGATGTCACCGATCTGCTGCAGATCGCCCAAAACGGGTTATTCAGCGAACAGATCAAACTCCGCGGTATGACGCTTGGAGAAATGATCCCGCCTGTCGCCAGCGCGAGACAACAACTTCGTCGCCTCCACAAGCAACTCGAAGATCTAGGGCAATCCATGGAACGCAAGGAAAACCTGGATCCGGATGAAGCGGCCCGGGAACTCTCGGTCATTCAAGAGACCGAACATGCCATCGAGAAGGGAGTGGGGCCCCGCACGCTTCCCTCCGGAGCCAAAACCGGCGCCGAGATCGGCAAGAGTTCCTCTGTCGGAAAAGACATCGGAAAAACCACCACCACCGGGACGGCAATCGGCGCCGAAGGCCTCACTGGCCCTCGGATCGGGGTCAATCCGAAAACCGGCCGCGAGATCGGAGCCACGGGACCGACTGGATTTGAAATTGGAGAAACCGGCCGGGCCGGCCCAGGAATCGGCGAATCATCTCTCAACCGCGAGACATCGTCTTCGGCCGACTCGTCATTGCGTCCGTCAACGGTCGGATCAAGCCTCCAAGACTCCACCATCGGATCCAGCATTGCGCCGTCGACCACCGGTTCGAGCCTCTCGGATTCAACCATCGGATCATCCCTCGGCGGATCGTCCGTCGGCTCTACAATTCAGAATCGAAGCACGCTGCCTCAACAGTAGATGCAGGCTCTGCGGGTATTCTTCCGCCTCGCTATTTATCGCCATTGACCACGCGCATCGGAGGCATGGACTCCCAATGCTCACCCGCATCCCGGGTCCGGTAGAGGCCGCTCCCGTTTGTCCCGACATACCACAGTTTGGGATCGAGGTGGCTCTGGGCGATTGATCGAACGTTTCTGGTTGCCAAACCTTCATTGATAGCCTTCCATGTGATACCGCCGTCCTCGCTACGGTGCACTCCCTCCCGGCCGGCAAGATAGATAACACCCGAGCGAGTATGATCGAGTGCCATGGTGATGATCATTTGGTCGTGCAGCGTATCGCCGATTCGTGCCCAGGATGTGGCCGCATCGACGGATTTGTAGAGCCCACTCAGCGTCGCCGCATACACGGTATCGGGATGAAAAGGATCCACTTCAATCGCCGTGACGTTCAACGCACGAGACGATTTCAGCAGGTCGGGCGATACCAATCCATTATTCGCCTTTGCCCAGTGACCGGCACGGTCCACCGATTTGTAGACACCGCCGCTCGTTCCCGCATACATGATGGAGGGACGGGTCGGATCGAGACCGAGCGTCACAACCATGAGCACTTCCTTCATTCCTTCCATGCGTTTCGTCCAGGCCTCTCCGCCATTGAGCGACTCAAAGACACCCATCGTCGTGGCGGCAAACAGATGGGCGCTATCGGACGGTGCAAAGACAAACTGGTTCACAACCGAGGTAATCGTCGCATCATCAAGTCCGGTTCGTTGCGACACCCACCGCTGCCCGCCGTCATAACTTTTATAAACGGCGTCGCCCTTGGTGCCGGCATAGACCGTAGCCGGATACGCGTTGTCAATCGCCATTGCAATGACACGAGAATGACTCATCCCGCGGGAGAGATTCTGCCAGGTCTGCCCTCCGTCTCTGGTCTTGTAGATGTAGTCGTTGGTTGCCACATAAATGATGTCGGGATTCTTGGGGTGGAGCTGAATGACGACGATCGGGTCGCTGCCATTGCAACCCGCCTGTAAGAACACGAAGAAGAGAAGAAGAAGAAGAATAGGGGTGACTCGTCCGGAATCCATGGGAAAGGTATCTCTCGACCTCAAGACAATTCAGGGACGGGGTCTTTAACGAAAATTGATGAATTGGAGGTCGATGGCAAAATCTTTGCCTTTAAGGAATGCAATTGCGGATTGAAGTTCGTCCTTACTCTTGCTCAAAATACGCACCTGCTCTCCCTGGATCTGAGATTGCACCTTGAGCTTGGAGTCGCGCAGATCTTTCGTGATTTCTTTGGCCTTCTCCGAAGAAATCCCGCTTTGAATCTTGATCACTTGACGAACAGTGCCCCCTAACGCCTCCTCCACTTTGCCGTAGGCGAATGCTTTGAGCGAAACTTG
>JBEVJJ010000108.1:0-16178 GCA_040510255.1 Nitrospiraceae bacterium
AGCGCTTCACCAAGAAAGGGATGGACATCCGAACTAGTATAAAAATCACCAGACCAACCGATGCGTTCTTCCTCGGGACCGACCGGGCGCATGTAATAACCAAATTGAGGATGGTAAAGCGCGATTTCCATGAATCTGGCAAACGTCATCGGACCTGCGCGGGTCATTTCTGAAGCGATGTCGGCGATGAGTTGTTGATGTCCCGTGATCAAAAGTGACACCCCTGAGCCGGCAATTGCCCGATCCTCGTCGGCATTCTGACGAGGTGCGCGTGCTCACCGTTTTTACTAGGGAAAAGAGAGGGTTAGATTAGCTTCGCTGTCAGCGGCAAGTCAAGGTAAAACCCAAGACACATAGAAACGCGACACCCCGAACGTTCAAACACCTTCCAATGTTGGCCGGTGGAACCCTCGGCCCCCATGCGTGCGCATGAGGCGTTGGGCAGCGAGCGGAGTCTTTGTTGGTCATGCCCCGTGGCACTTCTTGTATTTCTTGCCGCTTCCGCACGGGCAGGGATCGTTTCGCCCGACCTTGTCTGCTTGGCGTTGGATGGTTGAAGGCGCGGCAGGTTCTTCGCCGCGATTCAATATCATACGAGGAGGAAGAGTTGGTATGGGTGGGGGAGGATGCTGTTCGCCTTTGACGGCCTGTACCCTGAACAGGCGCTCCAACACGTCTGATTTGATCCGGTCCATCATGCTCGAAAACATGTCAAAACCCTCGCGCTTGTATTCGATCAGCGGATCTTTCTGTCCATAGCCGCGCAAACCGATTCCATCGCGAAGGTGATCCATGCCGAGTAGATGATCCTTCCAGTGATGATCGATGACTTGCAGGAGCATGAGTTTTTCGAGGTACCGCATGAGTTCGGAGCCAAGTTCCCGCTCCTTGCCCTCATATGCCTGGACGATCTGTCCGCACACTTCCTCAAGCAACGCGTCGCGTCCGAGTTCTTTGAGTTGGTCGAGCATCTGCTTTCGCCCGTGAAGGATGTCGACCGCAAATTGTCCCTGCAGCGCCTCGACGAGCCCACTGTAGTCCCATTCCTCCGGGTACTGATCGGCTGGGCAATAGGTATCGACAAAGGAAGTGACGACTTCCTTCATCATGTCCTGCACGTCTTCCTGAATATTCGTCCCGGACAGCACTGCGTGGCGATGCTGGTAGATGACCTCCCGCTGCTTGTTCATGACGTCATCGTACTCAAGCAGTTGTTTGCGAATCTCGAAGTTATGCGCTTCGACTTTTTTCTGCGCGTTGGCGATCGCCCTGGTCACCATGCCATGCTCGATGGGGACACCTTCCTCCATGCCCAGTTTGAGCATGAGTTGTGAGACGCGCTCCGAGGCAAAAATACGCATCAGGTCATCTTCAAGGGAGAGATAAAACCGCGATGACCCGGGATCTCCCTGTCTCCCGGCCCGTCCTCTCAACTGGTTGTCGATGCGACGACTTTCGTGCCGTTCCGTGCCGAGAATATGCAGACCACCGGAGGCGATAACCTCCCCCTTGTCTTTCTCGCATTCGCCCTTGATTTGCTCGAAGATTTCCAGTTTCCGGGCATCCGGAAGATTCTCGTCCTGATACAGCACCCGCTTGAAGAGAAAGTCGGCGTTTCCGCCAAGAAGAATGTCCGTCCCGCGGCCCGCCATATTGGTTGCGATGGTGACGGCGCCCTTCCGACCCGCCTGCGCGATGATCTCCGCCTCCTTTTCGTGATACTTGGCATTCAAGACATTGTGTTTGATGCCGTGCCGGCTGAGATACCCGGCGAGACGTTCCGATTTCTCGATGGAGATGGTGCCGACGAGGACGGGCTGGCCTCGTTCATAACAGTCTTTGATCTCTTCGACGATGGCGTTGAATTTTTCTTTTTCCGTCCGATAGACCACGTCCGCGTAGTCTTTCCGAATCATGGAGCGATTCGTCGGGACCACATTGACGTCGAGGTTATAGATCTTGGCAAATTCAGCCGCTTCGGTATCCGCCGTCCCCGTCATGCCGGCCAGTTTCTTGTACATCCGGAAAAAGTTCTGGAAGGTGACCGACGCGAGGGTCTGATTTTCATTCGCGATCTTGACCCCTTCTTTGGCTTCCACCGCCTGATGGAGTCCGTCACTCCATCGTCGCCCAGGCATCATGCGACCCGTGAATTCGTCGACGATGATGACCTCTCCATCCTTCACCACATAGTCGACGTCCCGTTTGTACAGCGCATATGCCTGGAGCGCCTTGACGACGTGGTGGACGAGATCCATGTGCTTAATGTCGTAGAGGTTGTCCACCCCCAGAAGCTTTTCGACACGAACATTTCCTTCTTCCGTCAGCGAAGCAGTCTTGGTTTTTTCCTCGATGGTGTAGTCCTGCTCAATCTTGAGCTGAGGGATGATGGCATTGATTCGGTAATACAGATCGGTTGACTGATCGGTCGGACCCGAAATGATCAGAGGAGTCCGGGATTCGTCGATCAAAATGCTGTCGACCTCGTCGACGATGCCGAAATTCAGCTCCCGCTGCACACACTGGCTCAAATCGCTGACAATCAAATTGTCGCGAAGGTAATCGAATCCATACTCATTATTCGTGCCGTACGTAATATCGGCCCGGTATGCTTCGTGTCGCGAACAGGGTCGTAGATGTTGTAAGCGCTTATCGGCTGCATCGAAGGCCGGATCGAAGAGAAACGAGGCATCGTGCTGGATGACGCCCACCGAGAGTCCCAGCGAATGGTACAGTGGACCCATCCATTGGGCATCACGTTTCGCCAGGTAGTCGTTGACGGTCACGAGGTGTGCGCCCTTTCCCCCAAGCGCGTTGAGGTACAAGGCAAGCGTGGCAACGAGAGTCTTCCCTTCTCCCGTCTTCATTTCAGCAATGCGTCCCCTGTGGAGAATCATGCCGCCGATCAACTGCACGTCAAAATGGCGCATGCTGAGCCTGCGCCGGGAGGCTTCCCGGCACACAGCGAACGCTTCAGGGAGGAGGTCATCCAGTGTTTCTCCGGCATCGAGCCGTTTGCGAAATTCCTGGGTCTTGTCGACCAAGGCGTGGTCGGAGAGGGGAGTCAATCCTGCCTCAAAGCCATTGATGCGATCGACAATCGGCCGTAAAGCCTTAATCTCTCGATCGTTTTTGCTGCCGAAGACCGAATTGAGCAGTTGAGTCAGCATGAGGATGAATGAGCCGGAGGCTGTGCGACAACAGGCGACGTTGGTGCAGTATACAGTAAACGAGAACTGAATCCTACCGAAACAGCGGCTTTTCGAGACCAAGAGCTGATATAAGAATTCAGGGACTCTTGTACCCTACCACACATGTCATTATTATGATGACGCAGGCATGGCGGTTCTTCTGGAGTGAGGAAACTCTCACCGCCATGACGGTGGGACATTTCCGAAGAATTGAGTTGCAGGGGGATACCCGAGGGAATATTGAGTGCGGTATCCTTACCAGGGGTGAGGGACCGCACCGAGATGTGGGTGTTTTCAGTGTGAGGGGAACCTGATCCAGCATTGAAAATATGAATTTGCTCAGTTCGTCACCGCTCCCGTGCTACAACCTAATCTTCGCACAATCCCTGCGATGTCCGATTTCGCCGCCAGTAGAGCTATTTTGACGATAGATAGATAGATAGATGGTCGTAGAGGGGTTCGCACCTTTCTGCGAATCAAAAAATATGGTTGTGTCACGTATGACGGTGTTGAGGATCACGTGAGCGCACATGTCCCTTCACAACTTGAACCGAGTCGCATGATGACCCTGCCTCACGTCAAAATCCGCCCTTCCAGAGGACTGCTGCACTTGGACCTGTCGTCGGTCTGGCAGTACCGGGAACTGATCTTCATTCTTGTCTGGAGAGACATTAAAGTGCGGTACAAGCAGACGATCCTCGGGGCTGCCTGGGCGATTTTCCAACCGCTGGCCATCATGCTGATTTTTACAGCGGTGTTTAGTTATGTGGGACAGATTCCTTCGGACGGCCTTCCGTATCCGGTGTTCCTCTACTCAGGATTGTTGCCCTGGCTGTACATCTCTCAAGCTTTGAGTCGAAGCGCGATGAGTCTCGTCGGGGAGGCTCCACTTATCAGCAAGGTGTATTTCCCTCGGCTGATTCTGCCGCTTTCCGGCACTTTGTCCCCCCTCTTGGACCTTGTCTTGGCATTCCTCGTGTACCTGGGGCTGATGGTGTGGTTCGGCGTCATGCCCACCTGGCGCATTGTGACATTGCCACTATTTGCCGGGCTGGCATTTCTCATTGCATTGGCAGGAGGGCTGTGGCTATCAGCCCTGTATGTCAGATTTCGGGACGTGGGACATATTATTCCTATGTTCATTCAGCTCTGGATGTTTGTCTCTCCGATCATCTATCCGGTGACCAAAGTGGCAGAAACCTGGCGTTCCCTCTACGCGCTCAACCCAGTCGTCAGCGTAATCGAGGGATTCCGATGGTCGCTATTGCCTGATTATCAGGTGGAGTTCTCAGTGTTTGTGCCCAGTCTTGTCGTGGTCTTCCTGGCTCTGGCGGGCGGACTGGTATTCTTCCGATCGATGGAGCGCACGTTCGCGGATGTTATTTAACGGATGTCGTTGATGGGAAACCTGGCTATTACAGCAGATGCCCTGTCGAAGCAGTACTGGCTCGGCGAGCGCAAGGTCAGGCACAATACGCTTCGCGATCAGGCGATGCACCGGTTGACATCCCTCGCCAATTGGAGAGGGAACCGAGCGAGGCCGCCCGTCTCATTCTGGGCACTCAAAGGCGTGTCGTTTGAGGTCAAGCACGGTGAGGTGATCGGGATCATTGGCCACAATGGAGCCGGCAAGAGCACGCTCTTAAAGATTCTATCGAGGATCACTGAACCCACGGGGGGAAAGGCGGACATCTACGGGCGGGTCAGCTCCCTCCTTGAGGTCGGCACCGGATTTCATTCCGAGTTGTCTGGCCGCGAGAATATTTATTTGAATGCGGCAATGCTGGGGATGCGGCGTACGGAAGTGCAGAACAAATTTGACGACATCGTTTCCTTTTCCGGTATCGAGGCGTTCATTGACACTCCGGTGAAGAGGTATTCGAGCGGAATGTATGTCAGGCTGGCCTTTGCCGTCGCCGCGCATCTTGAACCGGAGATTTTGATCGTCGATGAAGTGCTCGCCGTCGGGGATGCAAGTTTTCAGCAGAAGTGTCTGGGCAAGATGGAGGAGGTGAGTCGCAGCGGACGGACGGTGCTGATCGTGAGCCACAACATGGCCGTGATTGAAGGCCTATGCGAGCGGGCGATTCTGCTTGAGAAAGGCCGGATTGCCAAGGAGGGTGATGCTCGGGAGGTCGTGAAGGGGTATGCCGAGGGATTGACGACGCTGGCCGGCATTCCCATGTCGGACCGGACTGATCGGGTCGGTCTGGGGGAAGTCATTTTGACGAAGATTGAACTGCTCGATGGAGAGCGGCGTATCCAGGCGGCGGCCATCACCGGACGTGAAACGATCATCCGCATGTATTACCGCTGTCTGGTCGATAAAGACTTTCAGTACTGCCGTGTGAGTATTTCCGTGAATGGGCGAAAGGGCCACGACCTGTTCGTACTGTCTACTGATATCGTGGACCCGACGCCCCTCACGTTGAGCGGCGAAGGGTATGTAGAATTTTTCCTCTCTGAATTGCCGCTGACCGGAGGTGCCTATTTCTTTCAATCCTTCATTGAATCGAACGGTCTTGCCCAGGATTGGATAAAAAGTGCCGCGCCGCTCACCGTACTCGATGCCGATTATTATGGTACGGGGAAACTTTGTCCTCCTGGATGGGAAGCCAATGGGGTATTGGTCCGGTACACCTGGAAGACCGGCCAACTTGAGTGACTGGCGGCGTGAATGCTTGGGCCAGCTGCCCATTTCCCACATCAACGGCATGAATACCACTAGTATTTATCCAATTCATCTCACCCCATCTCAGGGACGGGCTACTCATTTCATTCTTTGGTGACTTTCGCACAGCATCCCCATCGAATCGTGTGATCAAATTGGCTGCCAGCCTGGCTTCTCTCCGTTGATTTCGCCGGCACCGCTCTCTATAGTCCACCTCAGATGTGTGGTTCTGTGTCGACCACGACGCGTTGTGAGTAAACGGATTGCCATGCCACTATCCTGGCAACAATTGTTTGGTTGAATGCAGATGCTCACCATTCTCATGCTCTTCCTGGGGTACGTGTATGGAGCGATTCCGTCATCGTCCCAGGCGGCGACCGCCCCAGCCCCCACTGTTGAAGCAGCCGAGCGACAGTATGAAAAGGGTGTGACGCTATTCCGTGAGGGCGATCCGGACGGCTCCATTCATGCGCTCAAGCGAGCCATTGAGCTCAACCCGCGCTTCGCCGATGCCCACCACTTATTGGGACTGGTGTATCTCAATGGCAAACGGAATCCTACGCAGGCTGCCGAGTCGCTGGTTAAGGCGCTGAAGCTGAATCCCCGGTCGCCACAGATTCTCAACGACCTAGCGGATGTCTACGTGGTCCAGGGAAAAACGAAGGAAGCCGAAGAGGTTCTCAAGAAAGCGATCGAGATAGCTCCGGGAAGAGAAGAGGCCTATTTGGATCTGGCACGCCTGTACGAAGCGCGTCAAGACTATGCGGCTGCCATGAAGAGCTACCAGACGTTGCTTCGCATGCATCCTGACCAGACAGAAGCACTGTACAATTTGGCCAATTTGTATGATCGCCAGGGCGATTCACGGTCCGCGAGGGAGCAACTCGCCCGGCTCACAAGAGTGAACCCACACCATGCCGATGCCTGGTACCTCCTGGGCCGGCTGGCGGAGCGGGCGAACGATCTCGGCGAAGCGGCCGAGGCCTATCGTCAAGCAATCCGGGCCAGGCCAGACCTCGTGGACGCCCACTATAATCTCGCCTTTGTCCACCGCAGCCAGGGCCGCTTAGCCGATGCAGAGCGGGAACTTCTCGAAGTCGTTCGGTATCGCCCCGAGTATGCCGAAGCGCATATGAACCTGGGAATGGTATACACCAGCCTGCATCGCCTGGATGAGGCGGAGCAAGCATACGAGAAGGCCATTGCACTCAAACCCGATTCGCTCGAGGCCCACTACAATATCGGTGTTTTCTATGAGCTTCATCGAAAGGATGCGATCAAAGCCTTGGTTCACTACCGTAAATATAGAGATCTGGGAGGGCGGGACGACCGGGTGGAACGAATTATCGGAGCGGCACCGATGTAGGACCGCGACGCGAAGGATAACGAGGTGCGCGAGGCGACGAAGAAGTCGCCTCAAGTCTGCGCACGGGCGCGAGCCGGTGAGCGCCCAGTGTCTTGAAAAAACCCCTGTGCGCGCCGGCGAGGTCCACGACGCGAAGAATAATGAGCGTCACGTTTGTGGACGCCCGCGAGTGGTGAGCGGGCAGTGTCTTATGCCTGCCCAGTGTCGTGACCCGCTTGCGGACCCGGGTGAGCTCGTGATGCAGTACTGTCTTGTAAACGCCGATTCACCATCCGTCCGGCCTTTGACCCTGGCGCATGACTTTGATAACATGTCTGCCACCTAGGTGGATGCGAATGACACCAGCTGCATTTAGAACGGCGACGAGTGCCCTCTTGCTTGCTGTCCTGTTTGTCATGGGCAGCGCCATGAGCAACGCGGTCAGCCACGAACTGCAGCATGCCGCCCATCACAGCGCGGGTTCGCACAGCAAGGGGATTTGCGCGTGGATGTGTGCGACCGGAGCCATGGCCGGCCAGGTTTCTATCCATCTTGCCCATACCATGGTCCTTCTTGACGGCGGATCCTATTGCTCAACCGAGTCTCCTCCACTCCAATCTGCTACCAGACTCAATTCTCGCGCGCCCCCGTTTCTCATCGGCTGAAGTCCGCGACATTCTGTGTGTCGTACGTCGCCGAGGAGGGACATGCCTCCCACGCGGAAAATCTAGCAATGACGCGGGTTGTGCAGGAACAGTCCCCTTGTGGTAACAGGGGATGCTCAAGGCACCGGACCAGCAGTAACCCAGGAATGATGCAATAGGCATTGTTACGCAGAATGTTATGTGACACCGAGATGTCCGCCCATCAAGAAGTGCGGACATACGTTCGTGAAGGAAGGAGAGTCGTCCATGTGCGGACAATTTCTCAAGAGCGACAGAGAATGGATGGTGTGTGCCGTTCTTGTCTCTCTATGGACGGTCGTGTTCGGAGTTCTGGCCGCGCATCCGGCTGAGACAAAGACGGGGAAAGCGTTTCGTGCCGTGGTGACGGATTCACAAGGAGTAGAGACCGACCTCAACAACGTTGTCTTTTATTGGGAAGAAAAGGTCAGCGATACGTCGTTTGTTCCGCATGAAGTCCGTCATCTTCCTGTCCAGCGGGGCACATCGAACGTCAACATCAAATTCGAGACGATTGCTCAGCTTGATGTCAAGCAGGGTGCGGAGAAAGGTGGCATGACGATGGTGGTGACTCTGACCAACGGAAAAAAGGGAGATTTTGTGCCGTCAGTCAACGGCACTCTTCGAGGTGAGTCTGATTTCGGTCAGGTCGATGTGCCCATGAGCGCGATCTCGAAGGTCGTATTCAAGTAACGTCATTCAGTCAATATGCGAGGCGGTGAGATGTACCGTGCGCTGACTCCGGAACACGCGGGCAGGCAAATCATAACAGGGTGGGGTCTCTCGATCCTGCTCCATGGCGCCCTCTTGGTGGCAGTCATCACCGTGATGCCCAAGATGATGGTTGTCGTGCAGAAGGAGTCGTTCCGATGGGACGTGGCGCTGGTGGATAAGCCTCATGAACAGGCTCCCGCGTCCCCGACAGTTCAGGAGTCGAAGCCGGTTCCCTCCCCTGCTACGCCACCCCGCCGGGCTGCACGCGCGGTTGAACCGGTTCCACAGACCGTCACACGGCAGGTTCAAACCAAAGAGGTTCCGCAACCGGTGCAGCGGGAAGTTCAGGCAGTCATGGAGACCGTTCAGCCGGTCGAGCGAACAGAACCGGCTCCCGAAGTGGTCAACTTACCCTCGCGGGAGATGAAACAGATGGAAACCGTCATGCCCAATGTGTCCTCGGGAGAGGTCGTTCAGGAGACGGCTACCCCGATTGAGCAGGCAGTGGCGCAGTCCGTCCCATCCGTCACGGAAGCCGTGAGAGAGGTTTCACCGGTCCTGTCCAGTCAGATATCGAATGAATCTCGTCAGGAGGCAACGGTGGTGACTCACGCTCCGGTCGCAGCGCCCGCAGATTCTGCACCGGTGGTTCAACGAACCGAGACAGTCTCCAGTACGCCGGCCGTTACCCGTGAGGTATCACCACCTGTTCAGGAAGCGGGGTCGCCTGTCGAGTCCTCTCCTCCGGCGCCCCTGATTGCGCGCTCGACCACACCTAGACCGGCGACGAAGGCGGACTATGGTTGGTTGGCCGATTCGTTGTTCCGACGCGTCGTCGAACTGAGGCACTACCCCAAGACGGCACGGCTCAATGGATTGGAAGGGAAAGTGGTGTTGCGGGTTTCCATCAAGCAGGATGGGAATCTGGAGGAGGTCTCAGTCGTGCAGAGTTCCGGTCACGAGTCCCTCGACAACGCGGCGATGGAAGCCGTTCGCCGAGCTTGCCCGTTGCACCTCAAGCACGAATTGGAGAAACCGAAGGTCGTCATGACTCTGCCGGTAACGTATAGCTTGGGCCACTAGGAGGAGATCCGTGATCTCATTTCCGATCCTTCATGGCGTCATCGTCTTCAGTCTCCTATTCCCGCTTTTCACGAGGGCGGCCAGCCTGGAAGCACCGGCTCACAATCAATCGGCAAAGGCCGGAACGCTCGAGCGGGTGGAGCGGATTGAGGATCTCAAAAGGCAGCGTGATCGAATTCAACAGGAGCTGAGCGAGTTGCACCGGCAGCCAGAAGGAGTCGGCGCGGCGATAATCCCACGGAGCGAATTCCGAGACCAGCCTACCCGCACATTGAGGGAATCGTTGGAATCGGCACCGGGGGCGACGGTTCGTCAGGGTGCGAGTAGCCGGGATCTCAATCTCTCGATCAGGGGGGCGGGCCAATGAACCTCTCCGAATGGCATGTCGGTCGTAGCTCTCTGCTATTGCTAGTCAGTATGACGTGTTTGTTCAGTTCCGGGCCTGCTCAATCGGAACCAGAGCTTGTGCCGCCCATCGAGTTCGGGGAGAAATTCTCAACCGACCACAAGGTGAAGAGTTTGGTGGGGCCATCCGTTCAGATCGATGACCAGGCATATGTGTCGTTGGCGTGGATGGAGGAAGATCATGACGTCCGGTCGATCTTCTATGCCCGGAGTGCCAAGCCCGGCGGACCCATTGGAACGGCCGTCCCGGTTACGGGGGCGGGTGAATCGCCATACTGGCGCCAAGAAGCGCCGGCTTTGGTGCTCAACGGGCCGGAGGTGTATGTGTCGTGGGCGATGTCTCATCCGAAGGCCACCCCGGAAAAGCCGTTCTCCAGCGAGTTGCGCTTGAGTAAATCGGTCAACGGCGGGCAGGACTTTCTTCCTTCCGTGCGCGTGAACGATGACGAGCAGGTCATCAACCATACCTTTGATTCGCTCCATCGAACCGCCGATGGGACCCTGCATATGGCCTGGATTGATGGCAGAGAGGGAAAGAAGGACTCGGGAACCTTCGCGGCACGATCAACGGACGGCGGCCGGACGGTGGACAAGAATGTCAAGGTCGACGAAGACACCTGCGTGTGCTGCCGGACAGCTCTGGCCTCAGGACCGGACGGGACGCTGTATGCGACGTGGAGGAAGATGTTTGGCGACATACGGGAAACGGTGGTGAGCCGGTCGGAAGACGGAGGACGAACCTTTTCGGAACCGGTCATTGTCGGACATGACCAATGGGTGTTTCCCAGCTGCCCGCACCGCCCGGCATCCATCGGGGTCGATCAACTGGGGCGACTCTACGTGGTGTGGTACACGGAAGGTGTCGATGAAGTCCCGGCCATCTTTGTCGCGTATTCTGATGACCGGGGGCTGACCTTCTCCCGTAAGCAGCAGCTCAATGTTGCCAAGGGCACGTTTCCGGATCACCCTCAGATGGCGGTAGACCCATCCGGCCGCGTCGTCGTTGTGTGGGAGGAGCAATCGCCGGTGCGACGTGAAGTGGTCGTCAGTTGGTCATTGGACCGGGCGCAATCTTTTAGCAGCCCGCAGAAGGTCAATGAAAAAAGGGGCCAGACTCCAGCAGTCGCGGTCAATGGCCAGGGCCTGTTCGCCCTCGCCTGGTTGGAACATGCGATGCCCAGTCATCGTGTCATCGTGCAGACGTTGCGCCTGCCGGCCGTAAAGGTCGCCTCGAGGACCATGTCGGCTCATGCTCCATAGTCCATCCATTAATAACCTGCGCATGGTGGTGAAGCGCAGTCTCGGCCTGCTCGTATGTGCCTGCATCATATCGCTACCCCATGTTCTCCTGGCCGAGGAGTCTTTCAAAGCGCTCAAAATCGGTTCGGTTCCTCCAGGAACCATGGCTGCGCCCTTTGAGTTGCAATCTCTCGAAGGCAAGAGCGTGCCAATGCGCCAGTTTGCCGGGAAACTGGTGGTGCTCAACTTCTGGGCTACTTGGTGCGGTCCCTGTAAGGAAGAGATGCCGGCGTTGGAGCGACTCCGCCAGAAGCTGGATCCTGAGCGGGCCTCCCTGCTTACGGTCACGACGGATTTGCAACGGGACGGGATCAAGCATTTTCTCGCGAGCCTGGACGTGCATCTTCCTGTGCTGTTCGATGAAGACCAAGAGGTATCCCGCGCGTATATGGTGCGTGCGCTCCCCACCACAATCATCATCAACCGGCAAGGCATGGTGGTCGGGCGCGCGCTTGGACCGAGGGACTGGGACAGTCCTGAAGCCGTTCGTTACATGGAACGTTTGCTGGAGTAACGTCAGTGAAAACGCCATGCCCGCGCATTGCCGTGCTCCTGATGGCGGCGTATTTCCTTCTCAGTGTCTTCTCCGTCACCTGCACAGGCGACCGTGAAGACCACCATACGTCGAGTCATCACCAGAACAATCATGTCTCCCATTCGAGCTTCTGCGCCTGGGCCTGCCAGGCAAATCCTACAGCCGGCCTGACGAGCCAAGGTCTGGTCCTGCCGTTGTTGTTCCTGTCGCATCCTCTGGTTCAAGAGGGTGAGTCTCTCCCGGGAAATCAGATGGTCGCGCAAGTTCATGCTCGCGGGCCGCCTCCCTGCTTCTCCTAAGACGTCACTGACCAACACAACGATTCGATGACCCTAGTGGTCCGGCTCTGCCGCGACCCAGAGGGATCTATTCATGGGCAGGTGTCCGCCATCGCCGGGAGGAACGTATGTGGAGTGTCGTGTGCCATCAAGGGGTTCAACGGTTGCTCATGTGCGTCGTGGTCCTATGCCCGCTGTCGTTCGGATACTCCTCGTTTGCGCAAGACGGGGCGAATGTGCCGCCGAACAAGGCGGGGCAGCGCGAGCAGGAATTGCGGGACCAGCTCCAGAACATACTCGATGAATTGGATCAGTTGCAGAAACCGGAGTCTGATGCTCCCGAGGAGGCAACGACACCGAGTGCGATCGTGGAAAGCAAAGAATCAGAGGGGCCCGAGGCTGTGCCGGAGTATCAACTGGCGGACGTCAGCATTGTCAGCAACCGAGTGCAAAGGCGCCCCGAGGGCATCAGTCTTGCGGTCACACCGCGGTCGGAGACCGATTCCCAACCCACGCGCACGCTGAAAGAGTCCATGGAGTCTCTGCCAGGGGTAGTCCTGCGCCAAGCGAACGGGCCACGGGATTTCAGCATTTCGATCCGCGGCTCCGGAGTGAAGACGTCGTTCGCCGTCCGGGACATCAAGATGTACGAGGACGGATTCATTCAGACCCAGTCCGATGGGTTATCTCGTCTTGACCTCCATGATCCCTGGTTCATGCGTAGCGTCGAAGTGCTGCGGGGAGCGTCGTCGTCTCTCTACGATAATTATGCGCTCGGCGGAATGGTACATTTCAGAACGAGACGCGGAAGCGATATCAATGGGTTCGAAACCTTCCTCAGCGGCGGGTCGTTCGGCTATCAAAAATATGCGTTTGCCGTGGGCAAGCAGTACACCAATGTTGATATCTCTTTGTTCGGCAGCAATGTGATCGAGGACGGGTATATCCAGCACAGCGCCTATAACACCCAGACGCTGAATTTCAATTTCCGCGTCAAGGTCGATGACCATCAAAACCTGTATTTCAAAGCCATCACGAACTGGCTCGATGCCCAAGTGCCGACTCGGCTCACCCAGTCACAGTTCAATACTGATCCCAGACAAGCGGGGGGCATCAACAATGCGACCAATGCGGTGCTCCTGGCGCAACGCCGCCTCGATCGAAGGAACATCATGGGCGGCATGTACGAGAACCAGCTGAATGCGAATACGGTACTGACAATCGAGGCCGATTATGACGTGAAGGATATCAACCAGACGTTCACTCAGATCACCGACAACATCAACCCGAACTACAAGAGCTACGCCGACCTGAGGCATGACAGTCACCTGTTCAACATGCCTCTGCGCAGTTATGTCGGGTTTTTTGTCAATAACATGGAGCAGGAAGGCAATACCTTCAACAATCTGCAGGATTTCTTCGGCACGCGCGGCACGCTTGCCCAGAATAATCGCGGGACGATCCGGAACATCGGCGGCCGGTTTAGAGAAGAATTGGAATTTGTTCCGAAATGGACCCTTGCCGCCGGCCTGGGGTTCGAGCAGTCCATAGTGAGCGCCCAAACGATTGCCTATAACGCGGCAGGGGCGGTGAGTTCGCGTGCCAACGTGGATCGAACGTTTTACAACTGGGCGCCGGAAATGTCCCTGACATGGAAACCAGCCGAAGAGTATCGCCATTGGGTCCGTGGTTCCACCGGATACGGCATTCCCGGGTTCACCAATCTGTTGACCAATCCCTTCACGGGATTGGCGGGGACCAACTTCGACCTGAAGCCGCAAAAAAACCTGAACGTGGAAATCGGAACGGAGTCGAGGCTGCACAAGACATTGACCGTTCAATTGGTCGGGTTCATGGTCTTCTTCAAGGATGAGATCATCACGCAAGTGGTCTCCAATACGGGCGGCACGGCTTCGATCAACGCCGATTCGTCACAATACAAAGGCATCGAGTTTATGTACGACTGGCGGCCGTTGGACGGCCTGCGGCTTTCCGGCGCGTACACGCACATCCACGCGAAATACGTCAATTTCACCGATCAGTTCCTGATCGGGGGTGTCCCGACTCCCGTTGTGCGGGACGGCAAGATCGTCCCGAACGTGCCGACCGATGTGCTGAACCTCAAAGGTGAGTACGACCATATCCCCTCCGGATGGGGCGGGTGGCTTGAGAGCAACTACTTCAACAGCTACTTCCTGAACAATAACAATACCATCGGCATTCCAGCCTACTGGGTGATCACTGCCAACCTTCACAAGACGTTCGAAATCCAAAACAACAAATACATCCGGTTCGCCAAGTTCTTTGTCCAATTGGATAACCTTGTCGGCACGACCTATGCGGCGTCCGGGAATGTCGTGTCCGACAGCACGCCGGATGCCAGCAAGACGCTCTTCTTTGCCGGCTACGGCCGGGCGTTCTATGCCGGTGTCACATTGGGATTGTTCTAGAGGATGAGAGGGGTCGCATGGCGGCGATCCGCTTTCTCGATCCATTGTTAGGAGTGGCATCATGGAAAAAACGTTGTTGCGTGTCGGTGAGGCGGCGGAGGTGCTATCAGTCAGTCGTTGGACGGTGTATCGGTGGATAGAGGAGGGCAAACTTGAAGGAACCAAAATCGGTCCTGGAAGTTTGCGGGTTTTACGAGAGTCGGTGGCGCAGCTCATTGAAGACAATCGGACCGACCCATCGAATGAAGGCCGGCTGCGCATGCCACGGTGACAGATGCTTCACCCCAGAGGTACCGTACCACTTCATTGACTTTCCACTTGATGGTACGTGGCAGGTCAGCGAATTCGGAGTCGACGTGCCCGATAATCGGGACACGCGTCAGAGCGGCACGGGGATACGAGCCGCTCCGATCCGACGTTGGTGGAAAGACGATTGAGATCCAGAGGAAAGAAGTGATTATAGGTGAATCGGAAATATGACAGCATGGGAGATCCGCGCACAGAGACACTGTAGCAGCCATGGGCAGGTGTGAGTAGACAGGTTACGGAAAAAAGTCTATCTAAATGTGAATCAGGCCAAACGTACATCGTACCTCGGTGTACGCATGGTCTTGGCGATCGATGAATGGGGTCAAATTTGAGAGGAGGACGATCATGCGAAGGCTGATGTTCGTTGTTGTCACGACAGGAATGGCACTCGGGATATGGACTGTCTCGGCGTCCGCTGCCGAGCAAAAGGTCACATTGATGTTAGGCGGAAAGTTTTGCGAGAGCTATCTGGGCGAAGTCAAAGATTCACTGGCAAAGGTTGAAGGCGTCAAAGACGTCGATCTCAAGAGCATGAAAGGCCATGCGGTCGTGACGGTCGACGGAAAGACCAAGCCGGATCAATTGGCCGCAGCCGTCAATGGTGTGAAGGGAGACGGCTGGCACTGTACCGCGCAAGTGATGAAGTAGGCCACACTGCCGTCAGTGAGGTTTGGGACCTGTGTGCGGGGCTTGACCTACCTCCTCACAGGATGCCCGTTGGGGAGCGGTGGGGTGGCCGCTCCCTCTCTTCATTCGGTAGAGGCTCGCGCCAAGGCGACAAGGACGCTCGAGAGTTGTGCCCCCTTCTCTCGGGTGACACCAGGGTAGGAGGTGGCCTCCTTCTACCCTGGCCCTTCGGGGCCATCAATTGGGGATAACGGATGGTGGGTGCTGCTCATCAATATGGAGGGTCGAGGCGATGATGATAAAGAATTGGCTCGTGAGGGGCATGCCTGTTCTGGCGGTCGGATTGATCGGCATCATCCTCAGCATCGGCGTTCAAGCGGTGACAGGACCACAGGATGGCGAACTCCCGCTCCCGTCTGACTACAAGAGTTGGCCCAAGTTCCTGTCTAAGTCTAACGTGGATGCGAAACAGGTTTGCGAGTTGTACGCCAATCCTCCCTTGGGAGCCAAGAAAGGTTGCCCAGTGTCTGCGTTCAACGGGACGCTGATGGTGATGGAACTCTATAAAGCCAAGGCCGAGGGGGGAGG